>NZ_JBQUZK010000055.1:0-103553 GCF_056313885.1 Methylosinus sp. DMC45 | reverse complement strand
GAAAGCGCCTTGGCGAGTTCCGGCCGCGAGGCTTTCGCCCCCGACATATGCTCACGAAAAATCTCGACGCAGCCGGCCGCCTTCAGCACATCGGTCTGGGCGTCGGTGACCTGATCCTCGGTCGAGACGCGGGCGTAGCCGATCAGGGGCATGGGTCAGGCGACCGGCTTCGAGGTGAGCGAAGGAGGCGTCCTCACTACGAAATCCAATCAGGAGGCAACTCGTCGCCGGGATCCGGCGCGCGGTCGGGCGCTTGCCGAAGAATCTCCGACAAACCGGAGCCGCTCGCGTTTCCAGCGCGACGCTTCAGGAACTCGGCCGTCGTTTCGACGACGCCGACTTTCTGGGCGACGGCCGTCGCAATCCATTGATTCAATGAAACGCCATCCTGTTTCGCGAGTCTGGCAGCCTCCTTTTTGAGGGAGGTGGGCAGCTTCAGGGGATAAGTCGCTTTGCTCATTTTCCGATCCTTTCCAGCACGGCGCCTGGCGTCAAAACCGGAATCCCGAATTTCGGGACCGCTTGATGGAAGTCACGCACATTATGCGTCACGATACACTCGGCTCTTCCGTTCAAAGCGACCTCCAGAACCATTTCGTCTGCCGGGTCTGACAGTTGTGGTCGCCAGCTGAAATGGGGCTCCACGGGCTCGCACAGCGCCGCAAGCTCCTTGAGAGCTTTCGAGACCGCGCTCGGATCGAGCCCGTGCGCGTCCCGCTGTTCCGGTCGTTGGAGAACGTCCTCATATTCGAGAAACAAGGCCGTCGAGACGAGCGGGACGAGCCGCCGCTCGGCCACGAGGTTCAAAATTACGAAACTCGCGCCGCGCGAGCTGCGGAATGCCGAGACGATGACCGAGGTGTCGAGAACGAGGCGCTTCATGGCCTAATATAATACATCCTATGGGATGTGTCACTGGCCATAATTCCAAAAGTGCAAGTTATTACAAATCAGTCGTTTGAAAACGCAGCCGAAGGCCGAGGTTCGCCGCCGCCACCCAGGGGAAAGTAGGAGAAAGGCCTGAAAAACACGCCTTTTCGTCGATTTGCTGGCCGAAAGCTCGTCTCCAGAGCCGTGACGAGGCTCGCTTTCGGCGGCCGCGGCGGCGCTTTTCGATCCAAGCCGCGAAGGAGAAAAAGGCATATTCTATCACTCAAGCTAAAATCGAAATAACTTGAAAAGTATCTTGATGCTCACGGAATTAGAATGCGGTTAGATCTTCCCGGCTCGGTTTCATTCGAGCGCCTGCAAACGCCCTTCGAGAGCGCGTCGGACGCCCTCGCGCGTTTCGACGAGCAGCTTCGCTCCAATCTCATCGCTGAAGCTTTCGTTCTTCGCGTGTATTTCCATGACGCCAGCGCGGACTTGTGGCGCGCGGGCGAATTCGTCCAGATCGCGAAGCCTCGCTGCATGGCCCATTCATCGTTCGTCTCGAGCAGGATCGCGCCGATGAGCCGGGTGATTGGCGTCCTCGTCGGGGAAGATGCAGACGACCTCGGCGCGGCGTTTGATCTCGCCATTCACCAGCTCGAGACCATTGGTCGAGTAGATCTTCGACGGGCTATGAGCGAGCGCGTTGTGCATGATGCGCGCCCCGCAACGCTGCCAGCCGGCGCGCCGTCGCTCGGCGATTGGATTGACAGGTGGCGGCCTTCAATTATGGTTTTGGCATGGCTATCTCCGATGCGCGCTTTGCTCTCCGTCCTCGTGGATTGGTCGCGCTCGTCGCCGTGCTTCTTTTGCTTCAGTCCTTCGCCGTTTCGGCGTCTGGGCTTGGACATATTAGCGCCGATGGACCGGCGTTCGAGCGGCTCTGCGCCAATGCTGCCGTGGACACGCCTCCCGGCACCGCCGCCGGGCATGTTGCGCATCGCTTCTGCGTCCTATGTGCAGCCGTCCGGCGAGCGGATCCGCTCGGCTTCGACGCGCCCTGGCGCGCTGTCGCGCAGGACACGACCGGGGAGCCGCTGCGCGTCTTTCTGGCGTTGCGGCCGCCGGGATGGATGAGTTCCTGGTCATCGCAAGCGCCGCCTCACAGGGCGTGAGCGACGCGCCGTCGGCGCCCTGTTGCTCGATCTCGCCTGTCTGCGCGCCCTATTCGGGTTCCCTTGCCTTCGCGATTCGTCGGCCGCGAGCCACGAAATCGCATTCTGGCGCATTTCTCGAGCTTTTCGATGGCCATGCAGAATTCCGACAGGCTCGGCGCGGCGCTGGCGCGCCATTCGCGCGAGCTGCTTCGCTTTTTCACCCGCCGCGTCGGCGCGGACGCTGCGCCCGACCTCGCCCAGGAGGCGATGTTGCGGGTTCTTCGCTATTCCGAGCGCGAGGACGTTCGCGAGACCTCGGCGCTGCTTCGCTCTGTGGCTGCGAATCTCGCGCGCGACCATGCCCGCCGAGCGGTTCTCGAAAGCCGTTTCCTGGTGCGCGGGCTCGAGGTCGACGACCTCGTTCCCGACGAGCAGTCGCCGGGCGCGCGGCTGGAGGCGGAGCAGTCCATGAAGCGTTTCGCCGAGGCGCTCGAGACGCTGCCGCCGCGCTGCCGACAGGTGTTCGTGATGCGCCGTTTCGACGACCTGCATCAAGAGGAGATCGCGCGCCGGCTGGGCATCTCGCGGAACATGGTGGAGAAGCATCTGCGGGCCGCCTTCCGCCATTTGCGTGGAGCGCTCGATTGAAAAAGGTCGGGACCTCCTTTTTTCGCCGCCTCGCGCGTCTTATGGTCGGATCGCCCCGTCCTCCGGGGGCTCGGACGAGAAGCACGCTCAATCTATGACCCGACTCGAGATAGACAAGGAAGACTCCGAGCGCTACGACCTCGCCGCGCAATGGTGGGTTCGCCTCGACGCGGGGGCCCTGTCCGCCTCGGAACTGCGCGCTTTCCGCGCCTGGCTGGCGAGTGATTCCCGCAACGAGGCCGCCTTCGAGGAGGCCTGCGACCTTTGGGGAGCATGGGAGCGCGCCCCGAAGGCGCTCGCCGAGGCCTATGTCGGAACATGCGCGCCGAGGCCCGGTCGTCGATGGGCGCCGCGCGTCGCCGCGCTCACCGCCGCCTGCCTCGCGCTGGCGCTTGCCTTCGAGCCTCTGTCGATGATGTGGCGGGCGGATTTTCGCACCGCGACGGGCGAGTTCAGGACTATAACCCTGCCAGACGGCTCGCGCGTCCATATGAACGCCGACACCGCGCTGGCGATGGATTATGGCGGCGATCGACGACGTCTGTCGCTGCTCGCCGGGGAAGCCTGGTTCGAGGTCGAACCTGATCCGACTCGTCCCTTCGTCGTCGTGGCGGCGGGCGCGGAAATCGCCGCGCGCGGCACCGCTTTCGACGTCGCGACCGACAGCGCGCGCACCGAGGTAACCGTGACCGAGCACGCCGTCGAGATTTCGGGCGCAGGCGCACCGTTACGAGTCGAGGTAGGGCGACAGACGGCTTTCGGCCCCGGGCTGTCCGCCGTCGAACCCTATGAGGTCGATCCCGAGCGCGTCACCGCCTGGCGGCGTGGACGACTCTATTTCAAGGACAAGCCGCTCGGCGACGTCATCGCCGCGCTCGGGCGTTATCATCATGGACTCGTCCTCGTCACGAACCGCGCGATCAAGGATCGCCGTGTGACCGGCGTGTTCCGCACAGATCAGCCGCTCGAGGCTGTGCGTGCGATCGAGAAGTCTCTGGGCCTCGCATCGACACGGCTTTCCGATTATCTGATCGTTCTCCACATGTGACATAAATGTCACTGTGAGAAAAAGGCGCTGCGCCCCAGCTCCTGTTTTTCGATCTCCCGCGTCTTGGGAAACGGGCTCGTGTGAGCCACGCTGCCGAGCAAGGAGGCCGAAATGGCGCGAGAGGGGACGATGATATTCGACAAGAGCCGCAGGAGAGCGGCGGCCGCCACGGCCATCGGCCTGTTCATCGTCGCCCCATCGGCGCTGGCCATCAACACGCCCTCGGCCCGCGCCAACATCGCGCCGCAAGCGTTCGCGATTCCCGCCGGATTGGTCGCCGATGCGTTGAACCGCCTCGCGGACGTGAGCGGCGCGCAATTGGTCTACGATGCGGCGCTCACGCGACATGCCCGCACGCGCGGCGTCGCAGGAAAGCGGACACTGGAGGCGGCGCTAGACGAGCTGCTCGCAGGCACGGGCCTCACCTATGAAGTCGACCCGTCTGGCAAGACGATCGCCATCGTGCTCGCGCAGGCCGGAACGACGATGAACGATGGCGCATCCGGCCTCGAATCTCTGCCTCCCATCGAGATCGGCGCCGAAGCGCGCGCAGCGGGGGCTCGCACGCCGGGGGGGCCTGCGCGCTTGGCTGCAGGCGCCGGCGACCGCATGACGGGGTACAAGACAGACAAGGCGGGCTCGACCAAGCTCGACGCGCCGCTGATGCAGACGCCGATCGCCGTTCAGAGCGTGACGCGACAGACGATGGACGATCAGCAGGCGGTGAGCGTCCAGGACGCCGTCGTCGGCAATGTCAGCAGCGTCGCGCCGGCGCCCGGCGGCAACAGCTATTGGCAGACGCTGACGATCCGCGGCTTCACGACGACGTCGGTCTCCGGCTACGGCATGTCGCAGACCTATCGCAATGGCTTGATGCAGCCCTTCGTCATGAATCCGAGCACCGCCAATGTGCAGTCGATCGAGGTCGTGAAGGGGCCGGGCGCGGTCCTCTATGGTCGAGTCGAGCCGGGCGGCTTCGTGGATATGATCATCAAGCGCCCACTGACGACGCCCTATTACTCCATCGAGGAGCAGGCTGGCTCCTGGGGCCGCACACGCACCACGGTCGATGCGACCGGGCCGCTCACCGCCGACAAGACCTTGCTCTACCGCCTGACCGGCGAGTATCAGCACGCCGGCTCTTTCGTCGATTACGTCACCAGCCAGAATGGCTTCGGCGGATTGACGCTCACCTATCGTCCCGAGGAGCGGCTGAAGGTCAATCTCGATCTCGAATATACGGATCTCTATGGCCCCGACAACGCCGCCAATTTTCCGGCGATCGGCAATCGTCCCGCCAATGTTCCAATCAGCCGCTATTTCGAGGACCCGACCGTCACGGTCAATAATCCCAGCCGTTACATGCGGCGTTTCGTCGGCTTCGACTGGGAATATAAGCTCGATGAGACTTGGAGCCTCGTCAATCGCTTCTCCTATTCCAACGCGCGGCTTCTATCGTCGGGCGAATTCTTCAATTGCGTCTATGATCCGCCCTATCCGACCGGCTGCGCCGGCGCGAAGGCAGTCGGCGACGGCGTGAACTCGCTCATTCTCGGACGCAACAATCTGCATTCTATTTCCACCAGCCTGGACCTCAAAGGCAAGTTCGACACGGCTTTCCTTCATCACGAGATGATGATCGGAACGGACCACATCAACTCCGCTTCGTCGAACAACGCTTATTATGTGTTCAGCTCGCAGCCCTTCTGGTCCGGCTGGCCGCAGTTCAACGTCTTCAACCCCTATTACGCCGGAACCGGAGCCTGGGGTCAGCTGAAGCCGGGCTCTGGCTTCGCGCTCATCAAGAATCAGGACTGGCAGGGAATCTACGCGCAGGATCTCGTTTCTTTCTACGAGGACAGGATTCACCTGCTTCTCGGCGGACGCTATGATTGGGCCTCGGCGACGAGCAGCACGCAATTCTCGTCGAGCGCTCTCATCAACAACGCCCTCGACCTCGCGAGCTTCAAGGCCGCGCACATCTCCGATCACTCCTTCAGCCCGCGCGTCGGCCTCCTGATCCAGCCTCTGCCCTGGCTCTCCTTCTACGGCAATTACACGGAGTCCTTCAGCCTCAACAACGGCCTCAATTCCGTGACCTTCGCGCCGCTCGGACCACAGAAAGCGGCGCAATGGGAAGGCGGCGTGAAGATGGAGCTGCTCGATAAACGTCTGTCGGCGACCTTCGCCTACTACGACATCAAAAAAACCAATGTGGCGCAGAAGAGCGTCGTCGCGCCGACAGGCATTTACGACCTCCTCGACGCCGAGAGCAAAGGCGTCGAGATGGACCTCGTCGGCTATGTCGACGACAATTGGAGCATCATCGCCAATTACTCCCACACCGAAGCGCGCGTGACGAAAGGCGAGCCCTTCAATCCCGCCGACCCGCTCGATCTCTCCAAGGAGGCGCCGGTCGCCGGTCATTGCCTGCCCGGCGTGCCGGACAATATGGGCGCGGTCTGGATCAAATATGATGCGGACGGCGTGCTGCGCGGGCTGACCGCCGGCGCGGGCGTGCAACGTGTCGGCACGGCGCAAGGCGACCCCGCCAACTCCTTCCAGATGCCTGCCTATACCATCCTCAACGCCATGCTGGGCTATCGCTTCGCGCTCGGCCCGACGCATGTGACCGCGCAGGTCAATGTAAACAACCTCACCAATGAGACCTACTTCTATGGCGCGACCAGCTTCACCAACCGATATTCGCTGACGCCGGGACTCCCCCGCAATGTGCTCGGCTCCCTACGGGTGGAGTTCTGAGCGCGCGAGGCTCGAAGGCCTCTCGCCTTCGAGCCTCGCCAGATCGAAGGAGGTCGAAAAGGCTGCGCCGAATCCAAAAAGTCAGGACGAAGGTCTTGTCCGTTGCAGTAGCGCCACATGGCTCCCGTCTATGGACGGACAAGCGATCTCGTCCAAACCGCAGGCGAACGCGGATTGGCGCAGCGCAGCCGTCTGGCTCGATGAGAAGATCGGCGCCGAACGGAGTTCTGACGCGACAACCTTTCCAGTGGGACCTAAGAGGCGCGCGAGTTCCAATGTAAAAAGCCGTGGCCCGGTCCTGGCGCGATGACGGTCATTCTCTCCCGCACGAATGGCGACAAAATCGTTCGCGGGTCGTGGACCAGAAGACGCAGAAAGCGCGTCAACAGATAGACAAAATTTGCGACGCAGCCGGTGCTCGCGCGCCCCATTAATCGAAAATTTAATTGCCTATTTTTCCACGCGAAGACATTCATCCAGAAAGTGATCCGGGGCGGCGTTCCCGACGATCGCGCATCCTCTCGTCCGACCCGCGTCGATAAATTCGGAACGCCTCCATGTCCTGCGTCGGCCGCGACGGAGTGGCGACGAAAAGTCGAGCAAAGAGCGCCGAGGAGGTCGCGTGAATTGGGCTAATGCCGGCGCCTTCGCCATAGTGGCGGCTCTGTCTTGCGTCGAACTCATCGATGCGTCGGCGCGCGCTTCCGAAAAAGCGATGGCCGCCGAGCGGGCGGAAACGTCGACCCGAGACGGGGCCAGGATTGCGCCCGATATAGATCGGCTCCCCGACGATTCCAGAGGGCGCGAGGTGCGAATGGGCCGCGCCCTCATCATCGAAACTTATAAGCTTATCGGACCGGAAAGCCGCGATCCGCAGAGCCGATTCTGCCGGCAACAATCTATCTTGCCAGAATTGTCATCTCGACGCCGGCGCGAAGCCGCATGGGCTTTCTCTGGTCGGCGTCTTCCGCGATTATCCGCGCTATGCGGCGCGTGAAGGGGCGATCGAAACGATCCAAGACCGCATCAACGACTGTCTGACACGCAGCCTCGACGGTCGACCTCTACCCGTCGACTCCAAAGAGATGAACGCGATCGTCGCCTATATCGCTTTTCTTTCGACCGGCGTGGAGTAAGCGAGGCGAGGCGCTGGCCAAATGGCAGAGCTGACGCGCCCGGCCGATCCGAAGGAGGGCGCGAAGGCCTTCGCCGAGAATTGCGCCGCATGTCACGGCGCCGACGGGCAGGGCAAGCGCAGAGGCGTCGTCGGCGACGCCGAAGGCTACGAGTTTCCGCCGCTATGGGGTTCCGACAGCTTCAACGATGGCGCCGGCATGGGGCGATTGATCGCTGCGGCGAATTTCATCCACGCGAACATGCCCTTCGGCGCGACCTACGATCATCCGGCGCTGACGATCGAGCAGGCTTGGGACATAGCGGCCTATATGGTTTCGATGGATCGGCCGCATAAGGTCGACATCGACAAGGATTTTCCCGTCGGCGTCGAGAAATTCGTCGACGCTGGATATGGGCCCTATGTCGACGGGCTCTCTCCGTCCCAGCACAAATTTGGCCCATTTCAGCCGATCCGCGACAAGCTCGAAGCGATGAAGCGTTTGAAGTCCGGCGGACAGGCTGGGTCCTCGAGCGGCGAGGCGGCGTCGAAGGGTCGATAGGAAGACGCCGAACGCCGATTTCGAGAACATCGAGCGAGGGCAGGCCGAGACGGTGGGATCCGTCACGACCTCTGCTGCCACGCGCGTTCTTTTGCGGGTGCTAGGACTTCGTCGCGGCCTGCGTCGCCATTTCGCACAGAGCGCAGGGCGATTCCGCGGCGGGGGGCGGAGAGACCGGGCCGCTCCAACCGCCGCCGAGCGCCGTCATCAGCGACAATGCCGCTTGCAAGCGTCCCGTGCGCAAAGCGATCGCCTGACGCTGCGCGGCGAAGGCGTCGGATTGCGCCGTCACCACCTCCACATAGGTCACGACGCCCTCCTCATAGAGCTTCAGCGAGATATCGAGCGTCTTATTGCCGGCGATGACGGCGGCGGCGATATCCTTTTCCTGACGATCGAAATAGCGAATGAGCGCGAGCGCGTCCTCGACCTCGCCATAGGCGCGCAGGACGACGCTCCGGTAATGCGCCACGGCCTCGAGATAGGCGGCCTCGGCGTCGTGCAGATCTGCCGAATGCGCGCCGCCGTCGAAGATCGGCAGCGTCACGGCTGGCCCGAGCGACCAGAGGCTGTTGCGCGCGTTGAAGAGGCTGAGACCCGTGTCTTGCGTTCCGCCGGAAAGATTGATCGTGAAGCGTGGAAAGAACGCGGCGCGCGCGACTCCGATCGAAAGATTGGCGCCATAGACCTTCCGCTCGATGGCGGCGATGTCGGGGCGGCGCTCGAGCAGCTGCGACGGAGCGCCGAGCGGAATCGTCGGAGCGGCGACGCGCGTCTGCGACGACGGCAGAGAAAAGCTCTCCGGCGTGTGGCCAGCGAGAATGGAGACGGCATGTTCGAGCAGCGCGCGGCGCGCCTCTATCTCCGAGAGCTGGGCCTTCGCGAAGCCGATCTGGGTCTGCGCGCGCGTCACGTCGGCGGGCGAGGTGATGCCGCCGCCGACACGTTTCTGCACGAGGGAAAGCGAGCGGCCGTAGGCCGCGACGATGCGCTTCTGCAGCGCGATCTCATTGTCGGCGCCTTGCAGGTTGATGTAGTCGCGCGCGAGCTCGGCATGTAGGCTCAAGGCGACGGCCGCGAGATCTGCTTCGGACGCCTGCGCCTGCGCGACGCCTGCGGCGGCGAGATTGCGGACGCGCCCCCAAAGATCGATCTCATAGCTCGACTGCATCGACAGCTGATTGTCGCCGTAAAAGGTCGGCGCGTTTATGGGCAGGCCATGGGACTGCGCCGATCGCGCGAAATCGGAGCCGCTCGGATAGGAATTGGCCAATCGAAACGGGCGGTGCAATGATTCCTTGTTCTCGGTCAGTTGGCCGCTCGCCGTCAGCGTCGGCGAAAGGCCGACGGCGGCTTTCGCGGCCAAGGCGCGCGCCCGGTCCATGACGGCCATGGCCTGGCCGAGGTCTGGATTGAATTGGTCGAGGTCGCGCTCCAGCGCGTCGAGGCGCTTGTCTCGGAAGGCGCGCCACCATGATTCTCGCGGACGTAGATCCGACGGATCGGCGGAAGACCATTGTAAGCCGCCATCGCTCGGGAGGGCGCGCTTTTTCTCGGCGGCGGATCCGTCTCCTTTCGCTTCCTTGAAGCTCTCCGGCGTCTCCAAGGTCGGCGCGACATAGGACGGCGCGAGATCGCAGCCACTCAAAGATACGCATGCCGTCATTAGGAAGAATCGACGCAAAAATTTCATCTCGCCTGCGCTTCCTTCCGCTCGCTGTCCTTGATTCTCACCGCGACTCCGTCATGCACGGATTGCCATGGCGTGCGGATCACGCGATCGGTCTCGAAGAGACCCGCCGATATTTCGAGCGACGGTCCGAGATCGCGAGCGATCTTGACGGTCTTCATGCGCACGACCCCATGGTCGTCGACAGTCGCCACTTGTGGCGACGCATTGATGAATACGAGCGCGCTCGCCGGCAGGAGCAGCGGCGCCCCTTCGGGAGGAAGAGCGATCCTGATCTGTCCGAAAGCGCCCGGCAACAGCGCGCGATCGGGATTGTCCGCCTCGAATTGCACGAGCAATGTTCTGGAGCCGGCGGCGATCGCGCTGGCTGTCGTCACGATCTTCGCCGAAAATTCGCGCGTCGGATATTGCGGCAGCGTCAACCGCGCGGTCAGTCCCGACGTGATCTTCGCCGCATAGGCCTGCGGCGCGCGGACATAGATGCGCATTTTATGGATGTCCGCCACGCGAAACAGCTCGCGCCGCCCGGCGCCGGCGTCGACCAAGGCGCCGACGTCGACATTGCGCGCGGTGACGACGCCGTCGAAAGGCGACGTCAGATTGAGATAGGCTTCGAGAGTGACGAGTCGATCGAGATTGGCCTGAGCCGCGTTCTGAGAGGCGGCCGCCGCCTCCAGATTTCCGGTCTTTTCGTCCGCGCTCTGGGGCGACACCGCCGCCTCGTTACGGAGCGTGGTCCAGCGCTTCGCCGTCGCCCGCGCGAGATTTTGCTCCGCCTTGCTGCGCGCGAGAAGGCCTTTGGCCTGCTCGACCTGCTGGTTGAGGTCGGGCGCGTCGATAACGCCCAGCACGTCGCCCGCCTTGACTTGCGCGCCGATGTCATAGGCCCAGCTCTTCAAATACCCATTGACGCGCGCATAGATCGGCGCGTCGACGAACGCCTCGACATTGGCCGGCAGCACGAGCTCTCGGGTGGCGGTCGAGAGCGTCGGCATACATAGTTCGACCGTCGGAATCGCCGCATCCTGCGTGACGCGCGCGAGCTCGGCGTCACGCGCGCGCCGCGAGAGGATGCCGAAGCCGGCGAGCGCGAGAATGACGCCGATAGCGATGAGGCCTCTCGGACGTAGCCTGCGCAAGAGTTCCGCCTGCGCCAGCGGATCGGGCGCATGGAGATGGGGCGGCTCAGGGTGCGACATTCGCTTGCTCCAATTGCGTGTTCTTCCGCTCGTCGCCTTGCGCGCGCTGCGCTCGGCGATGGGCGAGGAAGCCATGCGCGAGACTGAATGTGACTGGCAGCAACAGCAGCGTGCCCAGGGTCGCGAAGGTCAGGCCGCCGATTACTGCGCGACCGAGCGGCGCATTCTGCTCGGCTGAGAGCGCCATAGGCGCCATGCCGATGATCATCGCGAGAGCTGTCATGATGACCGGGCGAAAGCGCGTCACGCCCGCCGCCGCCGCCGCATGGAGCGGAGTGTCGCCGTGATCGAGCCGCTCGCGCGCGAAGGCGATGACGAGATTGCTGTTCGCCGTCGCGACGCCCATGCACATGATCGCTCCGGTCAGCGCCGGCACGGAAATGGTGGTCTCGCTCAAAAAGAGCATCCAGACGATGCCGGCCAAAGCCGTGGGCAGTCCAGAGACGATCAAGAAGGGATCCAGCCAGGATTGGAAATTGACGACGATGATGAGGTAGACGAACACGATCGACAGGGCGAGGCCGAGCAACAGATCCGCATAGGCGCTGCGCATCGTGGCGATCTGGCCGCGCAGCACGAGATTGGAAGCCGCCGGCGCTTCGTTGCGGGTGTCGTCCAATATTTTTTGAACGTCGTCCGCGATCGCGCCGAGGTCGCGGCCGCGGACGCCGGCATAGATGTCGAACGCCGACTGACTATTGAAATGGGTGACGACGCCGGAACTCCAGCCGCGTCGAATAAAAGCATGATGGTGAACCGCTCCGCGAATGGCTCGAAATGAGCTAGACGAAACGATGGAGGGAGAATGAACTGGTTCTTCCTCACGTCCTGCGTATTCTTCCGACGAAGGCCATAGAGCTTTTCGGCGAGGGTGGAATCTTTAGGCGGCGATTTCGTCGGCCGCTTTCGGGGTGGACGCACGCTGTGCTTTCCAGCGCCACGGCAGATGTCACGTTGCCCTTAACTCCACTGTCGGGATAAATCTTAATTGGGCTCTGCTTCACTCTCGGTGCAAATTGGAATCCTGGAGAGGCGGTGTCCGCGCGCGTCATAGCCGTGAGCTTGATTTTCGTGTAGCCATTTCGGATTGAAATAGCGCGTGCGCAATTCCGTCTGGAGCGTCTTTTCCGCCGACTGGATGTTGGTCTTCGCGAGATTTCGAAGGTCGTTGACGAAGAGCGGCGTCTCTCTGCCGGTGATTTGCTTCGCCGCCAGATTCAAGCCGCCGAGAAAAGCGGCCGGCATCGGATTGTCGAGCCGCGCGTTTACATCGCTCGTCGGCGGCGGTGTCGCCGCATCCATCTTCGCGAGATTCAGCCTAGAGCGTGGTCCGAGCATGGCGATTCAATAAAGCGAGGCGGATTCCCATATCTGAAGCGGAGCGCTGATCGGCATCGAGCGGCGCGATCGGCTGGGAGGGGATCATGACGCTGTCTATGGATCTTCGCGAGAAGGTGATGAAGGCGATCCGGGGCGGGATGTCGCGCCGACAGGCGGCCGCACGGTTCGATATCGGTCCGGCGACCGCCGTGCGCTGGGCCAAGCGGGTCGAGATCACCGGCGAGGTCGCGCCGGCCAAGATGGGCGGCGACCGCCGCTCGCGGCGCATCGAGGCGCAGGCGGATTTCATCCTCGCGCAGATAAAGGACAAGCCCGACATGACGATCATGGAGCTGCGCGACAAGATCAGGGAGCGCCACGGGCTCGCCGTCGGCTATGAGACGGTGTGGCGGTTCCTCGCGCGCCATGGGATCACGCGGAAGAAGAAGACCGGCCATGCCGCGGAGCAGGACGGGGAAGAGGTCGCCTCGGCGCGAGAGGAATGGTTCGAGGGCGAGCTCGATCTCGACCCGGAAAAGCTCGTTTTCATCGACGAGACGAGCGTCTCGACGAATATGGCGCGGCGCTTCGGCCGGGCGCCGCGCGGGGAGCGTTGCCGGGCGTCGGTCCCGTTCGGACATTGGGAGACGACGACGCTGATCGCAGCGCTGCGCGTCGATCGCATCGACGCGCCGATGATGATCGACGGCGCGCTCGATGGCCGCTCGTTCCTGGCCTATGTCGAGCAGGTTCTGGCGCCGACGCTCTGCGCAGGAGAGATCGTGGTGCTGGACAATGTGAGCACCCACAAGGTCGTGGGCGTGCGCGAGGCGATCGAAGCGAAATGCGCGAAGCTCCTTTATCTTCCGCCCTATTCGCCGGACTTCAATCCGATCGAAAAGTCCTTCTCCAAGATCAAGTCGGTTCTCCAGCGCATCGCGGCGCGCACCGTCGATGCGCTCGACGCGGCGGTCGCCCAGGCCCTGCGAAGCGTCACGCCGAACGAATGCGCGAATTACTTTGCGGCATCCGGCTATGATGCAGCTTGATCGGATTCCGCTCTAAAGGCCGTTTGCGAGTAACGCCCATAGTGTCCGCCGCCATAGGCATGAACAACTCCGCTATTCGCTGGATTGGGCGAGAAATCGAATGCGCGGCGAGCAATCGCGCATCGATATCGTTTTCTCCCTTCGCGCGTTGCTTGGCGGTCGAAATGGCCATGGATTTGGATGGGATTGTCGGATTCTGGACTGGCGGCGGCCAGCTTCGGAGCATCTGGATGATCGAATCCATGTTTCGGATAGACGACGGGCGGCGCGATTTCGCTATCTATCTTCGCGCCGCCGATCACGCCGGTGAGATAGGCGATCAGCGCAGCGTCGTTCTCGAATCGTTCCCCGGGGAAGGTGGTCCAAGGCAGCGACCCGCGAGCTAGGAGACCTGCCATCATTCGTGGTCACGCGCGAAAGCGTCGGGCGGGGCGCCCCGAGGCGGCCGAAACCCGTGTCGACGCAGTTCGAGCGTCGAATCTTACGTGGAGACCATTCGGTCGAACGCTTGGGCCTCCTTCGAGGCTTTACGACGGCGGCTGCGGTGGTAAACTAAACCGTTCAGTCTAGTCCGCCGCCGGGTGAGGAACGCAGGATCATGCCGCTCGTCGTTTCGATCGACCAATGGGATCGCCCCGTCGAAGGGCGCGCGTCCTGGAAGAGCGCCGCTTGCGCATCCAGCGGGGGCAAAGGGGCTTTGGATCGATCGCTATGAGACCGTCACCCCTTGCGCCGACGGAAGCGCTGGAATCTTCGGCGGGTCGGAAAGAGACCCAGATCGTCTCTGCGGCCCGAAGCGAGTTTCTGAAGCGCGGATTCGGAGAAACCAGCATGGAGTCGATCGCGCGCGCTGCGGGCGTGTCGAAAACGACGCTCTACGCCTATTTCCAAAGCAAGGAAGCGCTGTTCAGCCATTTGATCCAGTCGGAATGCGATGAGAAGCGCATGTTCGAGCCTGCGCCCATGATCGGAAGCTGCATCGACTCGGCTCTTCGAGGTTTGGGAAAGGAATTCATTCTCCATTTTCTCTCACAGGACGAAACCAAATTTTTCCAGACCGTGTCCAGCGAGCGGCTCCGCTTTCCTGGACTCTGCCAACTCTATTTCCGCACTGGTCAAAATAAGGCGAATGAATTTGTCGCCGCCTTTCTCGAAGACGCCAAAGCGCAAGGCTGGTTGACCTTCGGCGACGCCCATCTCGCGGCAAATCAATTCCTCAATCTCATATTGTCCGATCTGCCGATGCGCGTCGCTCTGGGCCTCGACCTGCCGAACGAGGCGGAGGCGGAGAGAGTGATGGAGGCGGGAGTATTCGTATTCTTGAGCGCCTATCGGGCGGCGCCGGACAAAAGCGCGTGACGCCGCGGCGTTCCGCGAACGTCACGACAGCGTCCGTTCCTGCGCCCACCATCGCCTACGAACAATTGGGGAGAGTTGTGCGATACGGGTCGAAACGTCGCCGATGAAACGCGACGCGCGCCGCCTTTCGGAAGCGAAAGGGCGGCGCGTATGGCTCGGCGTTGCAGTGTGCGAGGCGTGCGTCTCGATCCCGAGCGCCTCACCTGCCGCGCGACGCGACAGGCGGCCGCCTGATCCAGCCCCACAGCACGAACAGCGATAGGCCGAGGAGAGGAAGATTCATCGACAACGCGTTCGTCTCGCCCCGCGTGATATGGAAGCCGATCGCCAAGACTTGGATGATGGAAAATCCCGCCGCAGCGAGCGGCGTGAGGCCCGGCTTGACGCCGATCAATGCGGGCAGGACGATTCCGACTGCGCCCGCCAGCTCGGAATAGCCGATGAAGCGCAGCAGCCAGAACGGAATGTCGGTAGCATAGGCGACGCCCATCGTCGCCAACGCCTCGGGCGTTGCGATGCTCTTCATTGCGCCTGCGGCTCCATACAGAAGCGCGAGCAGAATCTGCGCGATCCAGAGAGCCGCTCGCCAGCCCAGAGACGGGCGAACGGCGCTTGTCGCGATTCCAGCTTCAGTCATGAGATTTCTCCTTTGCTTTGTGAGGGATTTGCGGCGGACGAACCGCGCGCATTCACGCTCGTTCGATGGACGCTTCGTTCAAGGGCGCTCGGATCTTCGCCATGGGCGTCAATCGGCCCATCTCGCCGGCTCGATAGCGCGCGAAGGCGGCGTCGATCTGCGATTGCTCGTTCATGATGAACGGCCCTTGCTCGACGACCTGCTCGCGGATTTCTGCGCCCGAGAGGATCAGCAGACGGGCAGGGCGCAGGGCCTCGAGAGCCGCCGGCGTATCGTCGCCGCGCAGCGTGACGGCCTGCTCTTCAGCTAACCGTCGTTCGTCGTCTTCGGCGCGCACGAGAATTTCGCCGTGAAGAACATAGACGAGCGCATTGTCGCCGGCCGCGACGTCGAATGAGAATCCTCGACGCAGCTCGACATCCAGCAGGCGGAAAGGCTCGACCGGAACGAGCGGTGAGGAGAGTCCTTCGAAGGATCCGACGATCACGCGCACATGGTCGCCATCGGCGCTGCGCCATTCTGGCGCTCCACCACTTTCGAGATGGAGGACATGCGGCGCCGTCAGCTTGCGGCTCGAGCTCGCGTTCACAAAAATCTGCACGCCATGAAGCTCACGACCCGCTTCGGACGGCGCCTCCTCATGGATCAGGCCGCTCCCCGCCTGCGTCCAGACGATTCCACCCGGGCCGATCACGAGATCGTCGCCGAGCGAGGTGCGGCTGCGCAGGCCTCCATCCGAATCCGGGAGCACATAGGTGACGGCGGCAAAGCCGGCGTGCGGATGCGGCTGGAACGGCGACGTGCTTATACGAAAGTGGTCCAGCAGCATGATGGGCGAGGCCGCGACGCCGAGCGCGCCGCAATCGACGCTGCTGACGGAAAGACCGAGGCCGAGGGTCCGGGTCGTCGCGGGGACGACGCGAGAAATGCGAGTAGACATAGAAGGTTCCTTTGCAGTTCTCGGGCGGCGGAGCGAAAAACGCTTCCGCGTTCAGCCGACCTCCGCCCGGACAAGTCGGAGCGCGCGTTCGGGGCACGCCACGACGCACAGGCCGCAGGCCCGGCAGGCGTCGGCCTTGGGGGTGAAGACCGTTTTTCGCCCGTGCGCCCAAGACTTCATCCGCGCGAGCAGCGGCATAGCGTCGAAGGTTTCGTCGGGAAGACGGCCGAGCTCGAACACGGCATATGGACAGACCTCGATGCAATCGCCCTTGCCTTCGCAGCGGCGCGGGTCGACCTCGGGGCGATAGGCGCCGGGTTCCGCCTTGCATGCCTCGCCCGGCCGGTCGGGGTGGGCGGCGGCCCGTCTCACTTTCATCGGATTGGTGCTCACCGGGCTTTCTCCTGAGGATCGACGGCGCGTTCCCGACGATGTGTCGAGGCGGTGGGTTTCATCGCCGCCGGCCCCCGCAGCGCGGGGGCGTCGACGCGCCGACGCCCTCAGTGATATGCGTTTGCCTTGCATCGTTGCAGCCTATATATTTCGATACAATCCATCTGGTAATTGGATGCATGCTCGACGGCGTCTCTCTAGATCAGCTTCGCACTTTCATCGCCGCGGCCGATGAGGGCAGCTTCTCGGCGGCCGGACGGAGGCTCGGCCGTGCGCAGTCGGTGGTCAGCCAGACGCTCGCCAATCTCGAAGGCCAGCTCGGCGTGCGGCTGTTCGAGCGCAAAGGCCGCTACCCGCAGCTGACCGCCGAGGGAAAGGCGTTGTTGTCGGAAGCCCGCTCCGTCGCCGCGAGCATGGATTTGTTCAAAGCCAGAGCGCGAGGGTTCGCCGGCGGGCTCGAGCCCGAGCTGAGCGTCATCGTCAATGTGCTGTTCCCGACCGAAACGCTGACCCGCGCCGTCGTCGACTTCCAAGCCGAGTTTCCTGACACGCCATTGCGGATCGCAGTGGAGGGATTGGGGGCCGTCATCGATTCCGTTCTCGGCCGCCATTGCTCCTTCGGAATTCGCGGTCCCTTGGCGATCGGCCATCCCGAGCTCGCCAGCGAGGCGCTGCTCGACATCCGCTATGTGATGGTCGCATCGTCTCGCCACCCATTGGCGGCGCACCGCGGCGCGATCCCGACAAAGGAGCTCTCACGGCATGTGCAGCTCGTCTTGAGCGATCGCTCTCGGATGACGGAAGGGCGGGATTTCCGTGTATTCTCCCAAAAGACGTGGCGTCTTTCCGACCTCGGCGTGAAGCATGCGTTCTTGCGTGCGGGGCTCGGCTGGGGCGGCATGCCGTTCGACTTCGTCGCGGCGGATTTGGCGAGCGGCGCGCTGGTCCGGCTGGATTTGGCCGAAATGATCGTCGGCTCCGAGATGGCCATGTCGGCGGTCTACCGCAAGGATTCCCCGCCCGGCCCGGCCGGCCGTTGGCTCATCGAGCGTCTGCAGCGGATCGGCGAGACGCGCGGGGATTGAAGGTCTGTCGACGGCGGATTTCGAGAGGGGCGCGGCGCGCGCGCCATATGATTCCGCGAGAGAGGATGCTGCTCGAAGGCGGCATAATTCGCGTAGACGACAGAGGTCGTCTACGCGAGAATGCCGGGATTATAACCCTGGATAAAAGAGCCCATGCGCCGCGCCGCGCGCACCTTCGTCCTCATCCTCCTTGCGCCGCTCGTCCCCGCTGCGCTCTATCTCATTGTCGCCGCGATCACGAGCCGCATTCCTGCCAATGACGACTGGCGTGAGCCGGATGGCGGCGTAACCATCTATGTGCAGACCAATGGCGTGCACACCGGCGTCGTCGTCCCGGCGAACGCCGCCGGCGTCGATTGGAGCAATCGCATCCATCCGGGCGATGCGCCTGGATGGTCGACCACGCCGCGCTGGCTCGCTTTCGGCTGGGGTGATCGGGACTTCTATCTCAACACGCCGACCTGGGCGGAGTTTTCGCTTCTGCGCGGACTGAAGGCCGTGACAGGGCAGGGGTCGACGCTGGTGCATGTGGACCTCCTCGAGGACGTCCGACCGCGCGAGACGGTCCGTCCGCTGCGGATAACGCCCGAGCAATATCACCGGCTCGCCGCCTTCATCGACGCCACATTCGCCGATCGGCGCGAGGTCATTCGCGGCTACGGCCCGAGCGACGTCTTTTACGGCGCGCGCGGCCATTACAGCGCGTTTCGGACCTGCAACGTCTGGACGAGCGAGGCGCTGCGCGCCGCCGGGATTCGAACGGCTCAATGGAGCCCGTTCGACGATGGCGTCATGCGCTGGGCTTCACGATAGAGAAGGGGCCGGCGCGACGGGCCTCTGGTGAATTCTCTTCGTAAAGGTCTCTTTCCCGATTTCGTCGAGCTCGGCGCCGCAATGAAGCCGAAGTGGCTGCGTATTGAGCGATGCGCCGGCATTCCGTTCGACCGGTGCCCGACTAAAAAAACTGCGGCCGGCGGACCACAGCGCGCGGCGCTATCGCCGGCGAGCACAAGCGCAGGGAGATCGTCTTGCACAAAATCAAATTTCGGATGAGCGGCGACGATCTCAAACCCCGCCGCACCCGAATGGAAATTCCCGGCTGGGCGGGCCAGCCGGAAAAGCGCACGGATGGCTCGCATGAGCACGCCTGGCACTGCGTGCCTTTTTCCGAATACGCCAAATATGGCGTCGAAATTTTCTACCCCTACAAAAACGAGCTGCGCGTTTCGATGCAGAACGGAAGGCTGATTTTCGACGGCGACTTCGGCTCGCCGCCCGATCCAGACCGCAGTTGGCCGCCCTTCCGTGATTTTGGCGGCAGCTATTACACCTATCAGCTTTTGCTCGATCTTCAGCCCGAGCCCGGTTACGCGATCAAAGTCGAGACGCATCCGAGCTTCTATACGGACAGCACCGCCACGGCGCCGATCGCCGTGCCGGCGATCATCCGCGAATGGTGGCCGATGATCTATTTTCTCGTGTTCAAATCACCGGCGGAAGGGCAGACTCATGTCTTCCGGGCGGACATGCCGATAGCCCAATTCACGATGATCCCGGCGGAAAGCGACGTCGAACTGGAGCCCATGAGCTACGACGAAGCCGCTGAACGCGAATTGCAATCGCGGCGCATCCACGCAAGTCGCGCAACGCTCGGCGCCGACTCGCAATGGCTGTCGACCACCGACACGGTTTTCGACGGAACCTATCGCCACATTCATGGCGCGGCGCGTTCGGTCGCGCCGAAGAAATAAAAGGCTCCCGTTGCGTGAACGGCGCGACCGACACTTTTTACCACCAGCCGCCATTCCAATGGTGATGATGGTGATGGTGATGATGGTAGCGCGGCGGTCCGTAGTAGTATCCCCCGCCGCCCCAACCCCAGCCATGATGGTGGTGGTGGTGATGATGGTGATGGTGGTGACGCCAGCGGCGATAATAGGGGTAGCCGTAACCGTAACCGCCGTCGCCGTAATAATATTGGGCTGTCTGGATCTGCGGCTCGGGCTGCGAAGTCTCTCGCGCCACGGCCTCTTTCAAGAGCGCTCCCGCATTGGGAATTGGTTGCAGAAGCTCCGCATAGGAGCGGGGCGACATAACTTCGTCGAGTGTCTTCGCCTCGGCCGCCGGCGTCGCCGCAGCGAGCGGCAAGGCCGAAATCACACCGAAAAGTCCGACGGTCTTCTTGTCCATGGGCATTCCTTTCCGCCGGCGCGCGACTCACACTATTCGGCAACGGAATCGATGCGGAATCATTGTGGCGCGGCAACGACCAAGGCAAACATCGCCCTCCGCGCATGAACTGCGCGTGAATGACTGCAAGCGGATCAGATGGCTGCGCGACGATGGCTGCGTCACAACGAATGACCCAAAAATGCGATCCTTAATAATTCGTCAATTGGACACCATCTATATGGTTTCAAAGGAGGGTCGCGTGGTCCCTTCCGTATGATGGAAAAGGCCGATCTATGAAATTGACTCAAGCGATTGTCGTCGGGTTGATCGTAACGATGGCCCCGACTCTGGCGCGCGCCCAAGAGGAAGATGAGGACCGCCGAAGAGACTATATGCATCGCCTTCACGAGGATTGCGAGCATGGCGATGAAGAAGCTTGCGCCCGTCTCGACGAGATGCGGGAGGAATGGCGCGAGCGACAGCGCCGGCGCGAATATGAAGAATGGCGCCGAAGCCAAGAAAGGCCGCGGGATTATGACGAAGACCAAAATAGGCGTCGCTTCGTCCCGCAGGCGGATCCCAAAGTCGCATTGTGCCTGGCGATCGAAACGAATTACAATAATTGCATGAGGCAGCACGGCGGACGCCAGAACGAGTGCGCCGCCTGGGTCTACGAGCTGAAAACGAACAAATGCTTCTGAGGGCAATCATGCCGGCAGAGTGATGATCTGCCTGAAATCCGTGAGGGCTGCGAGTCCCAAAACGAATTTGCCCGCCATAGGCGTCGACGAAATCCGACGAGATCGAGAGCCCGAGCCCGGCGCCCTCGGTCTTTTGGTCGGGTCGAACGCCCCGCCGCCCGAGCTCGATGAACTTTTCGGAGGGAACTCCTGAGCCGATCTCTCTTCTCGGCAATGGCGGGAGCGCTTGTCTCCCGCTCCCCGATCGTGAGCGAAAGGTCAGTAAACGCCGGGGATCAGCCTCGCGGTGCGACCCGCATACTCCTTGTATGATGGGAATGTTTCTTCGAGCACACGTTCTTCGAAATTCATGCGCGGCCATTGAATGGCGATCGATAGCAGCGTCAAGCACAGCGCCCACGGCTGCTGATATCGAAACATGATGCCGATCAGAGCCAATAATTCTCCCGCGTAGAGCGGATGACGCACGAGCTTATACGGTCCTTCCGTCACCAGCGCGCGAGCTTGCGGAAGAATGCTGAAGCTGCGACCGAGCCAAATCGTCGCCGCGATGGAGACGAGCGTTCCGAGGAGGGCCATGCCGACCGAAATGGCCTCCGTCGAAGGCGACAAGTCGACTTTTGGGACGGCGACTATGAAGCTCGGCAAGAGAAAGCCAGCGGCGCCCGCCAGTTTCGGCAGAACGCCTTTTGCGGTCCGCAGAGACGGAGGCCGCAGCAAGATCACGCATATTATTAGACAGAGAAGCACGATATTGGCCGCGAGCGAGAAATTCACGAGCAGTCCTTCGGACGGGCCCATCATCTGGGACGAGCCATAAATGCCGAGAGAGAACCATGCGACGACAGGGCTCGTGAAAACGAGATCGAGCAGCTTCGCTTTAATGTATGATCGCGTCATTCGGCCCCGCCAATCCGCTCGATATAATTTCGCCGCCCGGAAATGCTCGACCGCGTCGGCTTAGCCGATCGATCTCCGCTTGTCGACGTGACCTTATCCGGCGAGCGAGTTCGGGCGTCTCCAGAGAGCGGCTTCGGCGCACGCTCCTTCGGCGTCTCGTTTCATCGATTGGTAAGCACTATCGTCTATCCTGTGATTTGTGCTTGACAACCACAGCTTCGGGACCGATATCGCCCTCGGATGGAGGGGCCTCGCCCCCGCCGTCGACTCCGACAACCCAAGAAAGAAACATGGGCAGTAGCCGCTTCGGCGCCGCGCCCGCAGCCTCGTCTGCGCTCGCGACGCCACTCGACATCGAAACCACCCGCGGTCTCGGAGACCGCGTGAGAGGCGTCACGAGGGCCTAGAGGCTCCTGCCTGCCGCTCATGCTCCGGGCCGTGGATCACAATGGCCGATAGGAGATGAGCGATGAACAAGCTCACCGCAATCGCATTCGCGCGCCCGTTCGCTCAGAGCGCGCCTTCGCTCCATGCCGAGACCCAGATCGTCGCGCTGCGCCGTCGCGCGCGGCAAGCGCCGCATTGCATCTGGACGCTCGACGGCGCCTCAGGGCGCCTTCTGTCAGTGTGGACCGACGAGACGGAGGCCGACGCTCGCCTCACCCAAGACAATGACGAGCCGCCCCCTTCGCGCCTCGCCGCCTGAACGGAGAGTGCGAATGAACCCCGGCCCAACCAGGCCCGCCGGCGAGCGTGAGCTCGACCCGGCGGGCGCTTTGAAATCCATTCCGATCCGAATTTGCCCGGGCGCGAGAGCGCGAGCGGTCCAGAGGGCGTGAGCTTTCGGGAAGGCTCGCCCTCCGCTGGAGAAAAGGCGAGCCATGACCCTGCATTTCAACCCGACCGAAACCACAGAGAGCGCCGTTCTCGACGAGGCCCATATCGGCCATATTCACGGCGCGCTGGGCACGATTCATCACGCAGATCACGGCCCGCGCATCGGCTTCAAGCACCGTCTCCAGACGCTTCTCGCCATTCTCGGTCCCGGCCTCATCGTCATGGTCGGCGACAATGACGCGGGCGCCTTCGGAACCTATGCTCAGGCGGGCCAGAACTATGGCACGAGCCTGCTGTGGACATTGCTGCTGCTCGTTCCCGTGCTCTACGTCAATCAGGAGATGGTGCTGCGCCTCGGCGCCGTCACGGGCGTCGGACACGCGAGGCTCATCGTCGAGCGCTTCGGCAAATTCTGGGGCGCTTTCAGCGTCATCGATCTCTTCCTGCTCAACGCGCTG
Source organism: Methylosinus sp. DMC45 (assembly GCF_056313885.1). Taxonomy (NCBI): domain Bacteria; kingdom Pseudomonadati; phylum Pseudomonadota; class Alphaproteobacteria; order Hyphomicrobiales; family Methylocystaceae; genus Methylosinus; species Methylosinus sp. DMC45. The sequence goes on along the minus strand of NZ_JBQUZK010000055.1, from coordinate 80,651 downwards.
ACCATCGTCACCGAATTCATCGGCATATCACTCGCGCTCTCCTATCTCGGCGTCTCGCGGGAGCTCGGCGTGGCGCTGTCGGCCGTCGTCATCATGGCGGCGGTCGGCACGGGCGACTTCCGTCGCTTCGAGCGCTTCGCTCTGGCGCTCTGCGCGGGCAGCCTCGTTCTCATTCCGATCTTCGTGATGATCCATCCGCCGATGGCGGAGGTCGCGCGCGACATGTTCCTGGTGCAGCTGCCGAAGGACGGCAAGCTCAGCGAAGTGATGCTGCTGATCATAGCGATCGTCGGCACGACCATCGCGCCCTGGCAGCTCTTTTTCCAGCAGAGCTATGTGATCGACAAGCGCATCACGCCGCGCTTCATTCGCTATGAGCGCGTCGATCTCTGGCTCGGCATAGCGCTCGTCGTCATCGGCGCGGCGGCGATGATGGCCTTCACGGCGGCGGCCTTCGCCGGACGTCCAGAGGCCGGAAACTTCACCGACGCCGGCGCCGTGGCGGAAGGCTTGGGCCGATATGCCGGGCGCCTGCCGGGCATATTATTCGCGCTGGCGCTGATCGACGCCAGCGTCATCGGCGCCGCGGCGGTGTCGCTTTCCACGGCCTATGCGCTCGGCGACGTGCTGTCGCTGAAACATTCGCTGCATCGCAAGCCGTCCGACGCCAAAGGCTTCTACGGGGTTTATTTCGCGCTCATCGTCGTTTCGGCAGGCCTCGTGCTGACGCCGGGCGCGCCGCTCGGCCTGCTGACCAACGCCGTGCAGACGCTCGCCGGCGTCCTGCTGCCGAGCGCGACCGTGTTTCTGCTGCTTCTCTGCAATGACGAGGCGGTCCTCGGCCCCTGGGTCAATGGCTGGGGCATGAATCTCTTCACCGGCGCGATCGTCGCGATTCTCGTGATGCTATCGATCATTTTGACCGCTTCCGTCTTGTTTCCAGAGCAGACGAACGAGACCGTAATTCTGTGGATCCTCGGCGGCGGCTCGATTGCGACCGCGGCCATCGCTGTCGCGACGGGCAGTCTCCATACGAAGCGGCGCATCGCGCGGGGCGCGATCGGCCGTCACGCCCGCGACAGCTGGCGCATGCCGCCGCTGCACGCGCTGCCGCCGGCCAAGCTTTCGACGGCGAGCCGCATATGGATGAGCGTGCTACGCTGCTATCTTCTGCTCGCCGGAGGCCTCGTTCTCGCGCGCATCGTCGCGCTTGCGGTCGCACACTGAATGTCTGCACCAAACATGAAAACGAAAGCCATATCCTATGCGCTGCTGTCGGCGGCTCTGTTCGGCGTTTCGACACCGGCCGCCAAGCTGCTTCTCGCGGACATAGATCAGCGTATCCTCGCCGGCCTGCTCTATTGCGGCGCCGGCGTCGGCGTCGCTTTGCTGCGCCGTCTCCCGCTTCGGCTCGGCCTCGCCATCCGCGCGGAAGAGGCGACGCTTACTGGATCGGATTGGCCGTGGATGGGAGCGGCGACGCTGGCCGGTGGCGTCGCCGGCCCTCTGCTGCTGATGTTCGGCCTCGCGCATGCGGAGGCTGCGACGGCCTCATTGCTGCTCACGCTCGAGGGCGTCTTCACCGCCGCCATCGCATGGTTCGTGTTTCGCGAGCCTTTCGATCGTGGCATCGCCCTAGGCATGGCCCTCATCGTCGCTGGATCGCTCTGCCTCGCCTGGTCGGGAGCGCCGAGCCTTTCCGGCGCGCTCGGCCCTCTCGCTATCGCGGCGGCCTGTCTCGCTTGGGCCGTCGACAATAACCTCACACGCAGAGTCTCGCTCTCCGACCCGCTACAAATCGTCGAGATCAAGGGAATGGTCGCCGGCGCGGTCAATCTCGGGATCGGACTATTCGCCGGCGCTCATCTGCCCTCCGTTTCGCTGATCGGAGCCGCGAGCGTCGTCGGCTTCCTCGGCTATGGCCTCAGCCTGGCGCTGTTCGTGCTGGCCCTTCGCCATCTCGGCGCCGCGCGCACGGGCGCCTATTTCTCCACTGCGCCCTTCCTCGGCGCGGCCGTCTCCGTCGTGGCGCTGCGCGAGCCTTTGACTCTGCAGCTCGTCGCCGGAGCGGGGCTGATGGGCGCGGGCGTCTGGCTGCATCTGACCGAAAGCCATGAGCACGAGCATTCGCACGAGGCTGTCGAACATTCGCATTCGCATGTTCATGACGAGCATCATCGCCACGGAGACCACTCCGATCATGAGAATGGCCAGCCGCACACTCATTGGCATGCGCACGAGCCGCTCCTGCATGCGCATCCTCATACGCCCGACACGCATCACAGACACGATCACTGATCGAAGACCGAACGTCTCCGCGCGCCTTCCCGCGCCGAGGGCGTCGAGAGCGGAACGAGGATGAGTCCGACGGCGAAAAGACGGATCTGGCTCCGAGCGCTGATCCTGCTCGCCATCGCGACTCTTGCGACGGGGCTTTGTGCCGCCTTTTTCGGCCGCCCGGATCTGGCCGGGTGGATTTGGGCCGCAGGGACCATTCCGGTCGCTGCGAGCCTCGCCGTCGCAATCGCGCGTGATCTCCTCGCCGGGCGAGCCGGCGTCGACGTGATCGCGCTTCTCTCCATGTCGGCGGCGCTGGCGCTCGGCGAAGCGCTGGCGGCGGCGATCGTCGCGGTGATGTACGCCGGCGGCAGCGTCATCGAAGATATGGCGGTCGGTCGCGCCGAACGCGACCTGAAAGCGCTGATCGATCGCGCGCCGCGCATCGCTCATCGACGGATCGACGACAGGATCGAGGATATTCCGATCGACGATGTCGCGGTCGGCGATCTTCTGCTGGTTCGGGCCGGCGAGGTCGTGCCGACGGATGGCCGGATCGTCGGGGCAAATGCGCTGCTCGACGAGTCGGCGGTGACCGGGGAGCCCCTTCCTGTCGCAAGACGCAGCGGAGAGGCCGCCTCGAGCGGAACCGTGAACGCCGGCGAGACATTCGAGATGGAGGCGACCGCCGCATCGGGCGACAGCACATACGCCGGCATCGTCGAGCTCGCGACCGCCGCACAGACAGCGAAAGCTCCATTCATCAGAATGGCGGATCGCTATGCGCTGCTGTTCTTGCCCGTGGCCCTGCTGGCGGCGGGAGCCGCCTGGGCGCTTTCGCAGGACGCTATTCGCGGCTTGGCGGTGCTGGTCGCCGCCACGCCCTGCCCGTTGATTCTTGCGGCGCCGGCGGCCTTCGTCGCAGGCGCCTCGCGCGCCGCGCGACGCGGCGTGCTGATCAAAGGCGGCGGACCGCTCGAGGCGCTCGCTCGGGTGCATACGGTGATGTTCGACAAGACCGGCACGCTCACCGTCGGCGGCGCACGCCTCGTCGCGATAGAAGCGGGGCCGGACCTCGACGCGAACGAAGCCCTGCGGCTCGCCGCATCGCTCGAGCAAGCGTCCCATCATGTCGTCGCCGCCGCCATCGTCGCCGCGGCGTCGGAGAGGGGCCTTTCTCTGCACATTCCCACCGAGGTCCGCGAGACGTTCGGAACCGGGATCGAGGGAAAGGTCGATGGCGGCGACATTCGCGTCGGCGCGCTGCAATTCGTGCAGGGCGATGAAGTCCTCGAGGATTGGGCCGCGCGCGCCGCCCGCCGCGCCTCCTGGCGCTCCGCGCTCACCGTCTTCGTCTCGTCGAACGGACGCCTCATCGCCGTCCTCCTTCTCGCCGACGAGCTTCGGCGCGAGACGCCGCGCGCGATCCAGACGCTCCGCGACGTGGGTGTCGGTCGCATCGTCATGGTCACGGGCGATCGCGCCGACGCGGCCGAAACGATCGGCGCAGCGCTCGATCTCGACGCCGTCCTCGCCGACCGAATCCCCTCTGACAAGGTCGACGCCGTCGCCATCGAGCGACGCCTGCATCCGACGCTGATGGTCGGGGACGGAATCAATGACGCCCCGGCTCTTGCCGCCGCGGATGTCGGCGTCGCCATGGGCGCGCGCGGCGCGAGCGCATCCTCCGAGGCGGCGGATGTCGTCATTTTCGTCGATCGGCTGGACCGCGTCTCGGAGGCGGTGGCGATCGCGCGCCGAACCCGCCGCATCGCCCTGCAGAGCATCATTGCCGGAATGGCTCTGTCTTTCGCGACGATGGGAGCGGCGGCCTTCGGCTGGATCGGCCCGGTGGGCGGCGCGCTGATACAAGAGGCGATCGACATCGCCGTCATCCTCAACGCTCTGCGGGCGCTCGGCGGCGGCTCGACCCTGTTTCGGCGCCCTCTGCCGGAGACAGCGACGCGGGCGTTGCGCGAAGATCATGAGAAAGTCGAGCAGAGCCTCGATCGCCTACGGCAGATCGCCGATGCATTGGACGCGGCCTCTCCGCGACGCGCCGCAGAATACATAGACGAAGCCGATCGTCTGGTCGCTGACGTCATATTGGAGCACGAGCGCGACGACGAGAGCGACATCTATCCGCGCATCTCGCATTATCTGCCGAGCGGGCAAGGGCTCGGCGCCATGAGCCGGGCGCATCGAGAGATTCGCCATCAGGCGAGACTGCTGGCGCGCCTCGCCGAGGGACAGCGCCCGCACGAGCCCGACAGATATCTGATCCGCGACGCGCAGAGGATCATCGAAGCGATCGAGACGCTCGTTCGAGTTCATATTGCTCAGGAGGAGGACGTCTATGAGCAGGCCGCGTCGGAACTCGGCGGAAGCGGATCGCTCCGCGAGACGCAGACGCGCAAATCGGAAGCGGCATCCGCTTTCGATCGTGCGATAGGCCCGATAGCCGGCGCGCATCGGGTTCGACGAGCAGCTGTCGCGACGCTGGCGGCTCTGGCGCTCCTCCTGGGAGGCGGATGGCTCTATTTTCGATCGACACGCGATGCGCCGCGAAGCGGCGTGACGGCTACAGGCGTCATCGAGGCGGCGAGCGCCACGCCGATCTCCACGCGCCTATCTGGGACGATCCGCGCTGTCTATTGTGACGTCGGGACAAAGGTGACGGCAGGCCGGATTTGCGCCGAGATCGATCCGCAACCTTATCGCGCCGCCGTCGAGCAAGCAAAGGCCGATCTCGCTCTCGCCGACGTCCGCCTCGAAACAGCCAGAGCGGTCCTCGCCCGGATGGAAAAGCGGATCGAGCGCCAACGAGCCGAGGCGGATCATGGAGCCTTGTCGAAAAAGACGCTCGCTCGATCCGAGGTCGCTCTTTCGCGCGCGCGAGCGCAAGCGGATCGGGAAGAAGCCTCGCGTGCTCTGCGCCGAGCTCGGCTGAGCGAAGCCGAGGAGCGTTTGGCGCAGACCGCCGTCGCTGTGACAGTCGACGGGACGGTGATCGCGCGCGAGGCGAAACCGGGCGACACGATCAAAGCGCGAGATACGCCAGCGCGACTGTTCACGATCGCGACCGATCTCAGCGTCGTCGAGATCGTCGTCACGATACATTCGAGCGCGCTGCGGCAACCGAGGATCGGCAGTCTGGTCGCTTTCGGCGTCGCTTCTCTACCCGGACGCGCATTTTCGGGAGTCGTCGAACATGTTTCGCGTTCGACCCCGGATGCCGACCACGCTTCGACGTATCGTGTCGTCATAGAAGCGTACAATCACGATCTGCTGCTGCAACCGGGCATGGACGCGACGCTTATGTTCGCTGGGCAGGAAGTCAGGTGATCGGTGCGCAGTGGCCTTCGATTGCGCATCGGGGTTCTAGGACTGGCTCGCGCCCGATGTATTCGCTCGCTGCTGTTCGGCCGCATCACCTCTCGGCTCACAATTCAGCCGCCGCCGGCCACTTCGTCATTCGCCGCCTAGAGCGCATCCATGGACGCGGCGGCGTCGAACGAACTCATGCTCACATATCGAATCGCGCGCCTGCCGTCGCCGCTGAAGATTCATCTTGCTCGACCAGCAGCTTCAAAAGGAAGTGAGACAAAAAAGATCGAGCCTCTTCCTTCTCGGCTTTTCACTTTAATGACGCCACCGTGCAATTCGACAACGACCTTTGCAAGGTAGAGGCCGACTCCCGTGCCCGTGATGCCGGAAGCATTGCTCGCCCGATAATATCTCGAAAATATATGATCGACATCTCGGCGCGGAATCCCAATTCCGCTATCGGAGACGAAGACCTGCAAGGCAGTCCGCCTGCTGCGGACGACAACTCGGACCGCGCCCCCCGGGGAAGAATATTTGATCGCATTCCCGATTAAATTGCTGAATACCTGACTGATGAGATTCCTGTCCCCATAGAATGGCAATTTTTCAGCGCTGTATTTTTCGATCACTGAGGCGTTGGATGAAATTTCGCGGTGCAGATCGCAAACTTCCTTCAGCACCACGGACATGTCGAGATTGGTCGGATGGAAGTAGAGACGGGGACTCTCGACCACACGGCTGGTTTGCAACAATCCTTCGATCATAATGCTCATCCGCCTCACGGCGGCGCGGATCTTGTTGGCTCGCTCTATAATCACCTCGTTCCGAGGCGCCGGACGAGCATTCAACAAGCGCTGCGCATGCCCATCGATGATCGTCATTGGCGTGCGAAACTCATGCGACGCCATAGAGATGAAATTACGCTGATTTTCGCCAAGGCGCCGTTCATGCTCCAATTTCTCTTCGAGCATCGAGGCTTCGGTCGCGAGGGCCTGCTGACTGACTTGAAGCTGGATCGCATTTTCACGAAAGACCACGACAGAGCGCGCCATTTCTCCCAGTTCATCAGGCCGTTCAGTGTTATAGATCTGAATGTCCGTTTCATTCCTCGACAGACGCCGCATGCTGGCGGCGAGTTCTAATAGAGGGTCGGTTATCTGCCGAGTTACGTAAAGCATGATCCCGAGGGCCATAGATGCGCCTAGAATGGCGGCGGCGATAATCAACGCGCGAGCTTCTCGAATGGCGTGGTCGTACCGTTCGCTGGCCAAGCGAGCTTGCGTATTGGTTCGGTCGGATAGCCTTCCCAGCGCCTCGCTCGTCGAAGCGAATGCGACTCTGGAAGCCGACATGAAGAGAGATCCAGCCGCCGCCTTGTCTCCCTTCGTCATGATCTCGAGCGTGTGTTTCGCTTCAGCGCGATATGAATCCCAACTCTTTTCGAAGATCCGATAATCCGCTGATTCGATCTCATCGTGCAGGATGCTTTCATATCCTTGCTGCGCTTTTGAAATCGCCTCGTCGAGCGACTCCATCTCTCGCTCTATGGCGATGGCGTCGACATCTTTCGCTGCAATGAGAAAGGCGCCCTCCGCCGCGCGGAAATCCGATGTGAAATTGTCGAGGTCCCCGATATATCGCGTGCTCTTCAACCATCGCTCGCGAATATCTGACGATTCACGATTGACGTCTTCGAGGCGGCCCAATCCGAAGATGCCGATGCCCGCGATCGTAGCGAACAAGAGCCACAAGGATGCGACCATGCGGAACTTTATCGATTGCGTCAGCTTCATCGCGTTCTAAGGCTCGATCAGTCCGATTAGCGCAGCTTTGACCGCCGCCTCGATGCGGGTCGCGACGCCGAGCTTGTTTCGTGCGTTGTCGAGATGATAATCGACAGTTCGCTTCGTGATGCTCACGATCGACGCGATCTCATCGGACGTCTTGCCGCGCGCCGCCCAAAGCAAAGTCTCGATCTCTCTTTCGTTGAGTTCGTGCTGCGACGTTTCTGATCCGCCAAATCGTGCGCCGCCTCTCAGTCTGGCGTCGATGATCGCATGCAGCAGATCGAAGTCGATCGGTTTGGTGACGTAATCATCAGCGCCGAGTCTTCTTCCCTTGAGTTCGGTCTCGCGATCGCTCAAGGCCGTCAGGAACACGAAAGGAGTTCGCGCGACATGGGGGGCGGATCGCAAAAAATTTTCTAGAACTTCGAATCCCGACATCGATGGCATGCTGATGTCCGAAAGAACGAGATCCGGTCGAAGCCCCGGTAGAAGCGACAATGCCTGTTGGCCGCTGTTCGCGAGAACGACTTTGAAGCCACGCTCCTCGAGCTCTTCAGCGATCAAAGATGAGGTTTCGAAATCGTCGTCGATGCAGAGGATCGTCGCCGAGCGGTCGGTCGTAGACATCTGATTGGCTTCCGAGCTCTCGCTTTATCTCAGAAGCCTATTATAGACCGAGACATCGCGCCGTTCCACCAAAGTTCGACAATGGGCGCGCGCACAACAATTTGTAAATAGGGCGCGAACATGGCCGCTGTGCAGCCGGTCTCAATCTGGCCTTCCAGAAAGCCGCCGGCGCTCGATCGAGATTCCTCCCGGCGATCTCGTTTTCTTGGAAGGCGCCGCCTGATCCAGCCTGACCGGCGCTTTGGCTTTCGCCCATTTCGCCGGCGAACGAGTTACACGACATCGAAGCGCGCTCCTTGTAAACAGTATCGGCGCCGCCTCAGTAATTAATCGATCGTCGGCATCAGGCCGGCGTTCACCGGCGTGCTCAATTTCTTGATCTGCTCATTGGTCGGGCCGTCTGGTCCATTCGGCGGGAGGTCCCGAAGATTTTCGTCTTTCCAACCGCCGCCGAGCGCCATGAATAGCCCGGCTGTGTCCGAAAGACGGCTCCCCTCCGCGACGACGCGCGCCACCGATGCGACCAGATAAGTGTTCTCGGCATTCAATACAGAGAGCACATTGACCGCCCCGAGACGCAGCTCGGCTCGCACGATGTCGAGACTCTTCTTCGCCGTCGCTTCGCCATAGGCGGCGGCTCTCACTGCTTTGGCGTCCGCCTCGAGCGCGCGTAACGCATCTACGACGTTCTGGAACGCAGCAATGACGGTCGACCGATATTGAGCATCCGCCTGGAGAACGCTCGCCTCTGCAGCCTTCTGCTTGTTGAGAAGCGAAAAGCCGTCGAAAATCGTATGCGTGACGGCTGCCGACGCCGTATAGAGTTCCGTGCCGGGCGTGAAGAGTTGCGCGAGTCGATAGGCGCTGTATCCGCCATTCGCGCTCAGCGTGACATTCGGAAGCCGCGCGGCGATGGCGACGCCGACTTGTGCGGTCGCCTCGTGCACATTGGCTTCGGCCGCCCGAATGTCGGGCCGCTGCCGGACGAGTTGCGCCGGCAGGCTGAGCGGCAGCTCGCGCGGCGCCGAGAGAGAACCGAGATGAAAAGTCTCGGCGATCTCGTCCGGCGCATAGCGGCCGGCGAGCGCCGTCAGCAGATCGCGCTGCTGCGACAATTGCTTTTCGAGCGGCGGCAATAGCTGCAGGGCCTGCGCCAGAGCCGCTTCTTGGGTGAGAACGTCCGCCTGCGCCGTGTAGCCGGCCTCGAACTGCTTGCGGAGCAGCCCCAGCATCTCTCTATCTATCGCGATCGATCGGCGGACTGCCTCGATTTGTCCCCTTAAAGTGGCCTCCTGCATCGCCGCTGCGACCACATTGCCGGTCAAGGCCAAATAGGCGGCCTCCAGCTGGTAGCGCTGCTGATCCGTCTGCGCCTCCGCCGCCTCGACGCTTCTGAGATTCTGCCCCCAGATGTCGAGCGTATAAGCGACGGTGAGCTGCTTCAACAGCAAGCCATAGGGTGAATTCGGAGGACCGATGTTGGTCGTCGGCGAATTCAAGGCCTGGTTGAAGAGGCTCTGATTGATCGTTTCGAGCGATCGATTATTGGATTGGAGATTGAGACTGTCCGTGGAGTTGAAAATGGCGGTGGGGAGAAAGGCGCCTTTTTGCGCCTCGGCGTTGTGATAGGCGACCCTTATCGCGGCTTCTGCCGACTGCAAGGTCGGATTGCTCTCGATCAAGGCTTCGATCAGCCGATCGAGGCCCCGGTTATGGAAAACCTGCCACCAGCGCTTCGGAATTTCAGAGCCTGGGATATATCTCGGCGCGCCGGCGACACCCGGAGTCTTGTTCGAAGCGAATTTTTCCATCGACGGCGGGGAAGGCGACACGAAGTCTGGTCCGACCGCGCAACCCGCCAGCACGGGAAATATCGGCAAGAGCGTGAATATCGGGCGCCCCCAGCGAGTTTTCGAAGTGGACGAGCCGAAGATTTTCATCTCTATCCGAGTTTCCGCCCACGATCATTCTCTAATCGAGCGGCTTCGCTCGGCCCTGTCGCTCCGTGAGACCGGTAAGACAGGAACACGGCCACCGCGAGACTTCACAGCCTAGGTAGTTCTCCTCCCGCCCGGGGTCTACTGTCATAAATCACAGTAGACCGATCGACCGTCGATCCCCATAGAAAAGCTGGGGATGATCGGGATCGCCACATGCGCATCCGATCACGAGAGTCCGTTTCATAAGGGCCTCATATGCGTCTGGGCAAAAGAACAATCGAGGCGAGCGCCCTCGCAGCCGCGATCCTCGTCGCTCTCGCCCTCTCGATCTGGGCGCTCCGAAAGCAAGACGACGGAGATCCGCGCCCCAAGGTAAAAGAACCGGCGGAAACGGAGATCGGGCTCAACGATAAGCAAGCCGGCGCGCTCGAGATCGGGAAAGTGGAAGAGCGCGTTTTCGTCGAAGAACGACGAGCCGTCGGGAGCATCGACTTTAACCAGAATCGACTTGTTCAGGTCTTCACACCCTATCAGGGACGGATCATCGACGCCTATTTAAACATCGGAGACCGCGTCGAGAAGGATCAGATCCTCTTCACCATCGACAGCCCAGACCTGTTGCAGGCGGAGTCCAATCTGATCGCCGCGTCCGCCGTGCTCACGCTCCAGACGCGCTCGCTCAACCGCGTCAAGTCGCTTGTCAAGATCGGCGGGGTTTCGCAGCAAGCGGTCGACCAGACGACCTCCGACCAGCAGACGGCGGAGGGGACTCTGAAGTCAGCGCGGGACGCGGTTCGTATCTTTGGCAAGACCGATGAAGAGATCGACAAGATCGTCGCAGAGCGGCGCGCCGATCCGCGTCTCATCGTGAAGAACCCGATCGCCGGCTATGTCACCGCTCGAGCCGCCGCCCCTGGCCTCTTCGTCCAGCCCGGCGTCGCTCCGGCGCCCTATGCCGTTGCAGATACCTCGACCATGTGGATGCTGGCGAATGTCGTGGAGGCCGACGCCCCGCTTTTGCAGGTCGGACAGGATGTCCGTGTCCGCGTGGCCGCCTATCCCGATCGAGAATTCCTGGGAGCCATTACCGTGCTCGGGCCCTCTGTCGATCCGACCACCCGGCGCATCTTCGTGCGCTCGGAGATCAAGGACCCGGAGCATCTGCTTCGCGCCGGAATGTTCGCCGATTTCGTCATTCGCGTCGGCGCGCCGTTTCGCGCTCCGGCCGTTCCAGAGAGCGCGGTCGTTCGAGAAAGTGATGGAGCCATGACCGCTTGGACCACGCTGGATCGTCGACATTTCAAGCAGAAGACAATCAAGATCGGCCTGCGGCAGCAGGGCTTCGACCAGATAGAGGAAGGCCTTTCCGTCGGCGATCTCATCGTCTCGAAGGGCGCGGTTTTTCTCGACAACCTCGCCGCGATCAGCGCGGCTGAATAGCGCGCTCGCGTTCGAACCGAGGTCGAATCTGTGCTGAAATCCATTCTCGAATTCGGGCTGACGCGGCGCGCGGTCATCGTTCTCGCGGTCGGCGTGTTTATCATCGCCGGAGTGACAGCCTTCACGCGGCTCAATATAGAGGCTTACCCCAATCCTGCGCCCGTCATTCTGGAAATCACCGCCCAGGCGCCAGGGCTCTCCGCCGAGGAGATGGAAAAATATTATACGATTCCGATGGAGATCGCGCTCTACCCGACCCCGCGCGTGACGAACATCCGCTCGACCTCCTTCTACGGCCTGAGCTTCGTGCGAGTCACTTTCGAATATGGGACTGATTTTCATTTCGCCTATGCGCAGGCGGCGATCGCCCTGCAGCAAGGCGCATCACTGCCGAACAATGTCTCTCCCATCATTCAGCAGTCGAGTCTCGTCGGCGAAATCTTTCGCTATCAGATCGTCGGGCCGTCGCATTTCAGCCTGACCGATCTTCGAACCGTTCAAGACTGGATCGCCACGCGGCGGCTGCTCACCATACCCGGCGTCGTCCAAATCAATTCCTGGGGCGGGACGACGAAACAGTTCAGCGTCGAGATCGATCTCGGCAAGCTCGAGGCCTACAATGTCACCATTCCGCAGGTCATCGCAGCTCTCGGCAACGCCAATGTCAATGTCGGCGGACGTGAGATCGAACTCGGCCAGCAGTCCGTGAATATTCGCGGCGTCGGTCTCATCGATGATGGCGGCAATGACGATCTGACGAAAGGCTACCGGACGGAGGACATCGAGAATGTCGTTCTCACGCAATCGAACGGCGTGCCGGTTCAGATCAAGAATGTCGCGAAAGTCACTGTCGGGCATGTTCCGCGTCTCGGCATACTCGGACGCGACCACGAGGACGATGTCGCGGCGGCGATCGTCGTTATGGGCCGCACACAGCATACCAACGAGATTTTGCCGAAGGTCGAGGCCGAGGTCGAAAAGATCAATACGGACGGATCTCTTCCGCCCGGCGTGAAGCTCGTTCCTTTCTACGATCGCGGCTCGCTCGTCGCCGTCACCACGCATACCGTGCTTCATAATCTCGTGTTCGGCTGCCTGCTCGTCTTCTTCATCCAGTGGATTTTTCTCGGCGATCTGCGCAGCGCGATAATCGTCGGCGTCAATATTCCCTTCGCTTTGTTCTTCGCGATAATCCTGCTCGTGGCGCAGGGGGAGGACGCCAATCTCCTGTCGCTCGGCGCGGTCGATTTCGGAATCATCGTCGATTCCGCCGTCATCCTCGTCGAGAACATCTTCCGTAACTTTCAAGCGGATCGACCGGCGCGAAATCGTCTCCTGCAACATCTCACGGAAGGCTTTTGGGGCCCCGATCCCACCGCGCCGACCGGCAGCCACGGCAGCGTGCGGCGCTGGACCAATCGGCTACGGCTCATCTTCGTCAGCGCGCTACAGGTCGACAAGGCGGTGTTTTTCACGGCGGCGATCACCGTCACGGCCTTTCTGCCCTTGTTCACCATGACCGGCGTCGAAGGTCAGATCTTCGGACCGATGGCGCGGACATACGCCTACGCGCTGGCGGGCGCGCTGCTCGCGACCTTCACCGTGACTCCCGTACTCGCGTCGATCGTCCTTCCCGCACGCGTCGCCGAGACGGAGACGGCGATCGTTCGGCGATTGCGCGCCGCCTATACGCCCATGCTGCGCTGGGCGCTCGGCAATGTACGACTCGCGATCGGCGCGGGTCTTTTGTTCCTCGCGATCGGTGCGCTTCTTGTGACGCGCCTCGGCAGCGAATTCCTCCCCGCTCTCGAAGAAGGCAATTACTGGATTCGCGCCTCGCTTCCATCCACCATGTCGCTCGACGCGGGCGTCGAATCGACCCGCAAGATGCGCGAGATTCTCCTACGACATCCCGAGATCATCACCGTCGTGACGCAACATGGGCGTCCCGACAATGGCAGCGACGCCTCGGCATTCTCGGACGTGCAGATTTTCGCGCCGTTGAAACCGTTCGACGAATGGCCGCGCGGTTTCACGAAGGACAAGCTCACGGCCGAGCTCCAGAAGGAGTTCGAAGAAGAGCTGCCGGGCGTCGTCTTCGGCTTTTCGCAGTATATTCAGGACAATGTCGACGAAGCTCTGTCAGGCGTGAAGGGCGCCAATTCGGTGAAAGTCGTCGGCGCGGATCTCACGACCCTCGAAAAGCTGGCCGACCAGGTGCGCGAGCAGATCCGAACCGTCGCAGGCGTCGAGGATCTCGAGCTTCTCCACACGCTCGGGCAGCCCAATCTCAATATCAAAGTCGACCGTCAACGCGCCGCGCGCTACGGACTCAACTCTGGCGACGTCAATACGATCGTCCAGGCTGCGATGGGCGGAACGAACGCGACTACCGTGCTCGAGGGCGATCGACAGTTTGCGGTTGTTGTGCGCCTCGCGCCGCAATATCGGACGACGCTCGCTGCGATCGGAGACATCAAGGTCGGCTATACGCCTCCGGGCAACACGATCAACGCCTATATTCCTTTGCGCGAGCTCGCGACCATCTCGCTCGAAACGGGAGCATCCTTCATCTATCGCGAACGCAGCCGCCGCTATGTGCCGCTGAAATTCAACATCCGTGGCCGCGATCTCGCCTCGACCGTCGCGGAGGCGCAGGCGAAGGTCACGAAAGCGGTCACGCTTCCGCCAGGCTATCAAATTCTCTGGGCCGGTGAATTCGGAAATCTGCAACAGGCCAAGACGCGCCTCGCCGTCGTCGTGCCTCTGTCCTTCCTGCTCATCTTCTCGCTGCTCTACAGCCTGTTCAATTCGCTGCGGGACAGCCTGCTGGCGCTCGCGGGCATTCCCTTCGCTATCGTCGGTGGCGTGATCGCCCTCTATATCTCCGGCGAGAACTTCAGCGTCTCGGCGGCGATCGGATTCATTTCCCTGTTCGGAGTCGCCGTGATGGACGGGATATTGAACATCACCTATTTCCGCGAGCTCACGATCCAGGGCATGGAATTCAGCGAGGCGATATTCCATGGCGCGGAACAACGCATGAGGCCGCTGCTGATGACAGCATTGTCCGCGGGCGTCGGGCTCGTTCCCGCGGCCGTTTCTAACGGCATCGGCTCACAAGTGCAGCGACCATTGGCGACGGTCGTCGTCGGCGGCATGCTGCTCGGCCCGATCATGCTGCTCGTCGTCGCGCCGGCGCTTCGTCAAAAGTTCTTGCGAACCTATCGTCCGGCGAAAGAGCCTCGACATGCTGAAGAAACGCGTCTCGATGCATAGAAGTCGAAATTCGGCAGCTGTCTCCGTGATGATTGCCTGCCTCTTTACCGGCGGGTCTCTGGCTGACGACGGACCTCCCGCTGCAAGCTCCGATATCCACGCGCGTAGAAAGCAAAAAGAGCCCACAAACGCGAGGCGAGGTCGCGAGAAATCGGCGCTGGGCGAGCGCCCTTGCCCGCGCGCCCTTTGGAAGAACGATCCCGTCTGCTTCGATGCGCCGGATGAGCACACGCTTCCGACGCCCTCTTCCACCGGACCGACGGTAGCGCGCAAATATTCGAATCATGCGGCGCCGGTCGCCGAGGATGTCGAAGTCGGCGTCAAATGGGGCGCGAGCAACAATCCGTCGCAACATGGCTACGGCAGCATTCCCATGATCAATTCGGCGAGACGCGGCGTTTACGGGAACGAGGACAATTGGGGCGGCGGTGGCCCCGATAAGCACGTCGGGGCGGGAGTGAATTTGAAATTTTGACGAGAAAGGCGGCTTTATATTCGATCGGTCGCCACGAAGAGGCTCGTGACGGACGCACATGTTCAATCTGACATCGTTGCAATGCTTCCGACGAATCTTTTCTCCTCGACGATTTCCGACTTGAGAACATCATTGATTCGTCGTTTGAGAAGCGCGCGCTCGTCGTTGAGCTTGTAGATCGATCGAGCGAGTTCGATGAACTCCGCGTCGAATTCCTGTCTCCGCTCTTTTTCACGGATCGCGTCCTCGATCTTCCACAATGCGCTATTGACCGTTTTCAGGTCGTCCTTGAAATTCGAAATTTCGTCGTATCCCCCATGCATATCTACGACTTCTAGCAACAGGCGAAGTTCCTTCAGCACGTTGGCGCGGGCCGCGGGCTCAAATATCTCGTTGCTCTTGATTTCGAGAATCGTAATTTTGTCGATGAGCTCGCCCCACGAAATTGGCGCTCTCGGCGTCGTGAGTTCGCGCCTCTTTGTTCGCTGACGCTCTTCGTCCATCAGCTCACGCAATGCGCTTGCAATATCAGAGAAGACGCTACTCCAGTCGTCCCGTGTCCGTTGGCGAAAGAGACGCATCGTCGGATACCAGGGACTGACTGTTCGGTCCAACATCCAGCGCCAGTCGGGAACGTGTTTGATCGCCAGCCACACTGGCCGCGCCAATGCGCCTGCGAGATGCGCGATCGATGTGTCGCAGCTGATGACAAGGTCCAAGCTTTCCATGACCGCCATCGTATCCACAAACGCATCGTCGCCTGTGTCATAGTCTTCACCGAGCGTCTCGACACTCATTCCTTCGGGCAATTCGCGTAGCTGTTGGACGCCCTCGTTCTTTTGCAATGAAATGAGCCGTACGTTCGGCAACCGTGATATTGGCAGAAACTCCGAGATCGCAAATGATCGGCCGATGTCGATCTTCCCCGCCTTGCTTCCCTGCCAAGCGATCCCGATCTTAAAGCCTTGGTCTCCAAGTCTCGCTTTCCATTTCCATAAGCGGTCCGGCTCCGCGCGCAGATAAGGAGTCTCCCCAGGCGGAAGCTCTAGACGGCTTTCAAAGGCGCGTGGAAGGCTCAACAAAGCGCATTGATAGTCGAAGGCCTCGCCTTCAGGAAAGCTCAGCAAGATCCTGGCGCCGGGGATAGAGTGGCTCATCAAACGCAGCAGGCTGCAGCGCACAACGAAGGTTACCTCCGCTCCAGACGCAGCGAGATGCAGGAGGTATCTACAAAATTGAATTACATCTCCTAGGCCCTGCTCATCGTACACGACGATTCGCTTGCCAGCGAGATCCTCGCCACGCCATATCGGACACGAAATCGACAGGCTTCTCCGTGGCGCTCCTTTGCGATTCCATCGGCTTTCATACCCAGACCATCCTGCGACAAAGTCGCCTCGGAGCAGCGCGAGCAATCCGCGATTGTAGAGGGCGTCGGCATTGTTGGGCCGAATCGACAGCGCCTTGTCGTAGGAAGCCGACGCTTCGTCGATGCGTCTGAGCTCTAGGAGCGCGTTACCGCGATTATAATGAGCCTCCGTGAAGTCGGGCTTGATCGACAGCGCATGGTCGTAGGACGCCAACGCTTCGGCGAACCGGTGCAGCTCTTGGAGCGCGCGGCCGCGATTGATGAGGGCGACAGCATTGCCTGGATTTATAGACAACGCTTTGTCATAGGCCGCCAATGCCTCGCCGAGCCGACCGAGCTCCTGGAGAGCGTTGCCGTAATTGATGATCGCGTCGATATGGTCGAATTTTATCGACAACGCTCTCTCGTAGGACATCACCGCGTCGTCGAGCCGCCCCAGTATTTGGAGTGTGTTGGCGCGATTGAAGTGCGCGTCGACGTAGTCGGGCGAAATGGCGATGGCCTTGTCGTAGGACGCCAACGCCTCGTCGAACCGCTTCAGCATCTGGAGCGCATTGCCATGGATGTAGAGCACATCGGGGTCGTCGGGCGTGATCGACAACGCCTTTTCAATCAGCTCCATGCCGCGTTCCAGACGATCTGTTTGGATCATGATGACGCCGAGCAGATGCAATGCTGTGACCTGCATCGGATCTTCGGCAAGAATCAAAAGGTATATTTTCTCTGCATGAGATAGAAGACCTCTTTGATGAAAGCCGAAGGCTCTGAACAGACGCTCCGAGATCTGAGTCGACGGCGTATTCTGTATGTAATCCGACATCTCGATGGCTCCAAAGCCCGACCCGCCTTGCTGACTGTGTAGCTCGAATCGCTGATTTACTGAACGAATTTGTTGTAGAGGCGGATCCGCGCCAAATCAGATGGATCGCACCCGCCAAGATCAATCCTATTCTGCCGCCGGCTAGAGAGTGTTATGTACTTTAGCGATCGAT
Organism: Methylosinus sp. DMC45; assembly: GCF_056313885.1. Lineage (NCBI taxonomy): Bacteria > Pseudomonadati > Pseudomonadota > Alphaproteobacteria > Hyphomicrobiales > Methylocystaceae > Methylosinus > Methylosinus sp. DMC45. The sequence continues at coordinate 63,138 of NZ_JBQUZK010000055.1, read as the reverse complement.
TGCGCTAATAGCATCGGATGGCTCCGCTTCGCAAACGGGTGGCGTTGCGACTGGCGGCTGGGCGCAAAGAGGAGTCGACGGCGGCGATCGTCGACAGCTGCACTTTGCGCTCGACGACCGAGAGCGGTCCGCGCGCAGGCTACGACGGCGCCGAGCGCAAACGCGGATCGAAACTCCATAAGGCGGTCGACACTCTGGGCCATCTGCAGGCGCTGCATGTCACGCCGGCGAATGTGGACAACCGCGCCGAGGTTGTACAGCAGGCGATAGGCGAGAGCGTCGAGCTGAACTATGTCGATCGGCATACATGGGGGACAGAGCCGCCGACGCCGCGAGAGCGCTGTGCGTCGTCAAACTTTCGGACGCGAAGAAAGGCTTGGTTTTCCTGCCCGAGCGCCGGGTGTTCGAACGAACTTTCGCTTGGGCGGCCAGATGCAGGCTTTCACGTCCTCGCCTTCGCTGGCCTCACGCTCGAGCGCGCCGCAGAATTCAGGATACAAAGCGCATGATCCCCTCTCGATGAAGCGTGAACGCAAAAGCCGGCGTTGTCGCCGTGGCTTCGCCATGCGACCGCGCCAGCTCGTTTATGAAGAAGCCTTGTGATTAATGGCTGATCATCCAGGGCCTCGCAGAGGGGAAAGACTTGGCCCCCTCCCTAGATGTTTTCGACGCCCCGCCGCAACAGGCGCAGCCGGCGCCGTGCGACGATGACCGCCGCGGCGCATGACGGCTTCGCTCATTCGCCTCGAACGCGCCGCGACTCGCCGAGCTCATCAGCGACGTGCGCGGCGCGGTCAACACGACTCGCGGCGCCGTGGCGCCGCAATCGGGACAGTCGCAAGGCTCGAGATAATCCGCCATCGGGCGCATCGTCGTGAACGGTCCACAGGCGTCGCAGAGATATTCATAGATCGGCATGGCGGCCTCATTTGTCGGGAACGATCGGCATCTGGACCGAGCCGTCGAGATATTTGATCGGACCCGCCGGCGACGGCGAGATATCGAACTCGAAGATTTGTGTCGGCAGCCATAGGGTCGCGCAGGCGTTCGGCACGTCGACGACGCCCGAGACATGCCCCTGTACCGGAGCCGTGCCCAGGATCGAATAGGCTTGCGCGCCCGAATAGCCGAACTTCTTCAAATACTCGATCGCGTTCAGGCAGGCCTGGCGATAGGCGACCGTCACGTCGAGATAGTGCTGGCCGCCGTGCTCGTCGACAGAAATGCCCTCGAAGATCAGATAATCATTGTAGTTGGGAGTGATCGGGCTCGGCTTGAAGATCGGATTTTTGATTCCGTATTTCGACATTCCGTCCTTGATGACGTCGACCTTCAAATGCAGCCAGCCGGCCATTTCGATAGCGCCGCAGAAAGTGATCTCTCCGTCGCCCTGGCTGAAGTGCAGATCACCCATCGACAATCCGCCGCCGGGCACATAGACGGGAAAGTAGATTTTCGAGCCGCGTGACAGATCCTTGATGTCGCAATTGCCGCCGTGCTCGCGCGGCGGCACGGTGCGCGCCGCCGTCGCCGCGGCCTTCGCCTTGGCCTCGCCTTCGAGCCGGCCGAGATGCGCGGTCGGCGCGAAAGGCGGATTGGCGAGCCCCGGAACGCGCGTCGGATTTGTCGCGATCAGCGCTTCCTCACGCGTGTTCCATGTCTCGAGCAGCTTGGGGTCGGGCAGGCAGCCGATCAGCCCCGGATGGATGAGGCCCGCATAGCGCACGCCCGGCACATGACGCGATTTGGTGAACATCCCCTCGAAATCCCATATGGATTTCTGCGCGAGCGGAAACTGATCCGTCAGAAAGCCGCCGCCATTCTGCTTGGAGAAGAATCCGTTGAAGCCCCATTGGCTCTCCGGCTTCGCGCCGATGTCGAGGAGATCGACGACGAGGAGATCGCCGGGCTCCGCGCCTTTGACGCCGATCGGTCCCGACAGGAAATGCACGATCGATAGATCGATGTCGCGCACGTCCGAGGCGTCGTCATTGTTCTTGATGAAGCCGCCGGTCCAGTCATAGGTCTCGATGATGAAGTCGTCACCCGGCTTCACCCAGGCGACAATCGGAATGTCCGGGTGCCAGCGATTGTGCACCATATCGTTTTCGAATGCGGATTGGGTCAGATCGACCTTGATCAATGTTTCGGCCATTGTTCTCTCCCTTCGTGGTTAGCCGGTCAGACCGACAGAAAATTCGCCACCTTCGCCTCGTCGATCGTCGCCCGGCTCTCGGAATGGACGATCTCGCCGTTCTCGAGCACCAGAACGCGATCAGCGATGTCGAGCGCGAAGGACAGGACCTGCTCGGAGACGACGATCGACAATCCGCGGGTGTCGCGGATCTTCTTCAGCATTCGCGCCATCTCGCGAATGATCGAAGGCTGTATGCCTTCCGTCGGCTCGTCGAGCAGCAGCACTTTGGGTCGTGAGGCGAGCGCGCGCGCGATTGCGAGCTGCTGCTGCTGGCCGCCGGAAAGATTGCCGGCCTTGCGACGTCTCATATCGAGCAGCACGGGAAACAGCTCATATATGTCTTTGGGAACCTCGCGCTCGCCCGTGACGGTCAATCCGGTCTCGATGTTCTCTTCGACCGTCATCGCCGGAAAAATCATCCGGCCCTGCGGCACATAGGCGAGGCCGGCGGCGACGCGCTGGTGACTCTTCAGCGCAGTGATGTCGCGATCGGAGATTCGCACGGCGCCGGCGGTCGTACGCGCAATGCCCATCAGCGCCTTCATGAGCGTCGTCTTGCCCATGCCGTTGCGTCCCATGATCGCGACGATCTCATTCGGCGCGACCTCCGCCTCGAGGCCGTGAATGACCTCGCTCTCACCATAGGCGACCCGCAATCCTTCGATGGCCAGCATGGCGCTCCTCAATGTCCGAGATAGACTTCGACGACCTTCGGGTCCGTCTTCACATGCTCCATCGAGCCTTCCGACAGCACCTTTCCCTGGTGCAGAACGGTGACGCGATGTGCGATTTCCTCGACGAATTTCATATCGTGCTCGATGACGAGCACCGATCGGCCGACGATGATCTTGTTCAAGAGCTCCGCCGTCTTGCGCCGTTCGGAGACGCTCATTCCTGCCACCGGCTCGTCGAGCATCAAGAGCTCGGGGTCCTGAATCAGCAGCATGCCGATCTCCAGCCACTGCTTCTGCCCATGGCTGAGATATTCAGCGCGCTCGGCCAATTGATCGGCGAGAAAGATCGTCTCGGCGATCTCCTCTATGCGCTCGCGAACCGCCCGATCACGACGAAACAGCAGCGCGCCGAGCACGGAGCGGCCGCGCGGATAGGAAATCTCCAGATTTTCGAACACGGTGAGATCGTCATAAATGGACGGGTTCTGGAATTTGCGTCCGACCCCCGCCTCCACGATGCCGTTCTCGCTCATGCGAGTCAGCTCCTTGTCGCGAAAGCGAATCGACCCGGAGGTGGCGCGCGTCTTGCCGCAGATGAGATCGAGCACCGTCGTCTTGCCGGCTCCGTTCGGGCCGATGATGACGCGAATTTCGTTCGGCTCGACATAGAGCGACACGTCGTCCACAGCCTTGAAGCCATCGAAGGATACCGACAATGCTTCGACCGAGAGAAGGAAATCCTGATGTGTCGACAATGGCGTCACTCCGCGAGTTCATGATCGAGAGAGCGCGTCATCGGCGTGCGCCAGAGAGCCCGCAGCTTTGCGACCAAGCTTCTCGCGAGGCGCGGCGCGGAGCTGCGATAGACGCCCGCGAGCCCCTCCGGGAACGACAGCACCACGATGATGAACAGCGCTCCCAGTCCGAACAGCCAAAGCTCGGGAAAGCTTTCGGACAGGCGCGTCTTGGCAAAATTGACCAGCAGCGCCCCACATACGGAGCCGAGGATCGATGAGCGTCCGCCGACCGCCGTGTAGATCACCATTTCGATCGACGGGACAATGCCGACGAAGGACGGCGACATGAACCCGACCTGCAATGTGAACATGGCGCCGCCGAGCGCGGCGAGCGCCGCCGCGAAGCAGAAGGCGAATATTTTGAAGCTCGAGACCGAGTAGCCGGAAAAGCGCACGCGGTCCTCCTTGTCGCGCATGGCGACGAGAATGCGGCCGAGCTTCGATCGCGTGACGAGCTGCGTTGCGACGATGGCGGCGAGCAGCAGCCCGCATTCCACATAATAGAGCGTGAGCTTCGCTCCATCCGAGCGGATGTCCCAGCCTTTCAGCGTGCGCAGATCGGTGATGCCGTTGATGCCGCCGGTGTAGCCCTGCTGGCCGACGATCAATATGGTGAGGATCAGCGCCACCGCCTGAGTGATGATCGCGAAGTAGACGCCGCCGACGCGGCGTTTGAACATTGCCGCGCCGATGATGAAGGCGAATAGCGTCGGAACCAGCACCACCGCGGCGAGCGTGACGCCGAGGTTCTCGAACGGCTTCCAGAACCACGGCAGCGCAGTGAGCTGATTCCAGTCCATGAAGTCGGGAATGCCCGGCGTCGATTGGATTTTCGTGTTCTCGACGCTCGACGCTTCGAGCTTCAGGAACATGGCCATGCAATAGCCGCCGAGACCGAAGAAAATGCCCTGGCCGAGGCTCAGAATTCCCGCATAGCCCCAGCACACGACGAGGCCGATCGTCACGAAGGCGTAGGTGAGATATTTTCCGACGAGATTGAGCCGGAAGATGTCGAGAGCGGCCGGCAGCACGACAAGGATCAGCGTCGCGAAAACGAGGAGGCCCAAGAGCTCGGACCGGCGGAAAAGCGCATTGTCTCCACGGAGTTTCATCGCCGCACCTTGGTTGCGAACAGGCCCTGCGGACGCAGCATCAGAATGACGACGACGCCGATCAGCGTCGCGACCTGCGCCATGGAGCCGGATGTGAAGAATTCGAGCGTCGATCGCGACTGCGAGATCGTGAAGGCGGATGCGATGGTGCCGATGAGGCTCTGCGCTCCGCCGAAGACGACGACGAGGAAGGAGTCGACGATGTAGAGCTGACCGGCGGTCGGCCCCGTCGATCCGACCATGGTGAAGGCCGACCCAGCTATTCCCGCGATTCCGCACCCGAGCGCGAAGGTCGCGCGGTCCACTTTCTGCGTGTCGATTCCGACAGCGCCGGCCATTACTCTGTTCTGAACGACCGCGCGCACTTGGCGACCGAGGCGAGACTTGTAGATCAGCAGAGCGACTCCGGCGGTGATCACCGCTGTCAGCGCCATCACGAACATGCCGTTGATCGGCACCTCGATCGTGGACGTCATCTGCCACGACCCCAGCATCCAGGGCGGCAGCTCCACGCCGACCTCGCGCGCGCCGAAGATGGAGCGATAGAGCTGCTGGAGAATGAGGCTGAGGCCCCAGGTCGCGAGCATCGTATCGAGAGGGCGCTTGTAGAGCCGACTGATCAGCGCCCATTCGACGACGGCGCCGAGCAGCGCCGCAGCGAGAAAGGCGACGATCATCGCAACGAAGAAATAGCCTGGAAACAGCGCCGGAAGATACGTCTCGAACAGCTTGGAGGTGAGATAGGTCATATAGGCGCCGAGGATCATGAACTCGCCATGCGCCATGTTGATCACGCCCATCTGACCGAAGATGATCGCGAGGCCGAGCGCCATGAGCAGGAACACCGAAAACAGGATAAGTCCGGCGAATCCCTGCATGACGAAAATCGAGCCGAGATCGCCGAGCGAATAGTCGCCGAGCATCCGAGCCTCCATATGTCGTGAGGAAAGTGAGCGGCGGACACGGCGGACCGGACGTCCGGTCCGCCGCCCGTTCATTGATAGCCTTTCGGGAACGGATCCGGCTGAACGAGCTCGGCGGTTTCGTAGATCACTTCATATTGTCCATCGGCGCGCGCGCGCCCTACGCGCGTCTTCGACCAGAGATGATGGTTCTCGTGAATGCGCACATAGCCTTCCGGCGCGCCTTTGAATTCGACGCCGGGCGAAGCGGCGGCGACCTTGTCGATATCGAACGAGCCGGCTTTCTCCACTGTGAGCTTCCATAGCCAGGGACCGAGATAGGCGGCCTGGGTGACGTCGCCGATCACGGTTTTGTCGCCCCATTTCTTCTGAAAGGCGGAGACGAAGCCCTTGTTGTTGGCGTTGTCCAAGGACTGAAAATATTTCATGCAGGCGTAGGCGCCGGCGATATTCTCGCCGCCGATGCCGTCGATCTCGTCTTCGGTGACGGAGATCGTGAGCAAGGTCTGCTTCGACAGATCGATGCCGGCGGCCTTGAGCTGCTTGTAGAAGGCGACATTGGAGCCGCCGACGATGATGGCGTAGATCACATCGGGCTTGGTCAGCTTGATCTTGTTGATCACCGAATTGAACTGCGTGTGCCCGAGCGGGAAATATTCCTCGCCGACGACCTTGGTTTTCAGCACGTTCTCGATATGCTTGCGGGCGATCTTGTTGGAGGTGCGCGGCCAGATGTAATCGGATCCGAGCAAATAGAAGCTCTTGGCGCCCTTCTGCTTGGTCACCCAGTTCAAGCCGGCGATGATCTGCTGCGTCGCCTCCTGACCCGTGTAGATGACGTTCTTCGACTGCTCGAGCCCCTCATAGAAGGTCGGGTAATAGAGCATGCCATTGTACTGCTCGAACACCGGCAGGACCGCCTTCCGGGAGGCGGAGGTCCAGCAGCCGAACACGGCCGCGCATTTGTCGTTGACCAAAAGCTTCTTGGCCTTTTCGGCGAAGGTCGGCCAGTCGCTGGCGCCGTCCTCCTGCACGAATTTGATTTTGCGGCCGAGCACGCCGCCCATCGCGTTGATCTGCTCGATCGCCAGCTTTTCCGCCTCGACCGAGCCGGTCTCGCTGATCGCCATGGTTCCCGTGACGGAATGCAATATTCCGACAGTGACCTCGCTATCCGTCACCGCCAGCCCAGTGGTGTTGGCGGCGGAGGCCGCCAGAGCCGGCCGTCCGATGAAGCCGAGCGCCGGTGTCGCCGCGAGCGCGGAAAGCATTTGACGGCGGGATAGATTGCGCGCGTCGCCGGATTTGGTGGTCATTTAGTCTCCCCTCACACTGTCGGGACGAGCCCGTCCTGAGGCAAAGACTGGCCTTCCGCCGGGCCGCGCGGCCATACGTCGATTCGCGTATTCGCCTACGCATATCGCGCCGCTATCCTCTTGATCGGGTCGAATGGCGAGGGGCGCGGGCTCAGCGTCGGCGCCGCGGAAATGGGCGTCGCGAATGAAATACGGGCGACGGATTCGCCGTGGCGAGGCGTAGCTTCGTCAGCGCCCGGTGAGGCTGGGGCGCAGAGGCGATCGGAGATGACGGCACAGCAGCGGATCGTTCGGGTTCGACGCGAATACAACAAATGGGTCGCGGATCAGACCCTCGAGGACTACGCTCTGCGCTTCACAGCCGAACGGGCGCGCCGATGGTCGCCGTTTCGCGTCGCCAACACCGCCATCGCGTCAGTGTCCTTCCTGGCTCTCGAGGCGATCGGCGCCGCGATCACGCTGACCTGCGGATTCACCAACGCCGCGGCGGCGATCGTCGTCGTCAGCACGATCATCTTCATCACCTGCATGCCGATCGCCTATTATGCCGCGCGCTATGGCGCGGACATCGATCTTCTGACCCGCGGCGCAGGCTTCGGCTATCTCGGATCGACCATCACCTCGATCATCTATGCGAGCTTCACCTTCATCTTCTTCGCCATCGAGGCGGCGATCATGGCCAAGGCGCTGGAGGCGGGATTCGGCGTGCCGGACGCTCTCGGCTATTTCATCTGCGCATTCGCCGTGCTGCCGATCGTGACGCATGGATTCACATCGATCAGCCGATTCCAAATGTGGACGCAGCCCCTTTGGATCGCGCTCCATGTCGCGCCCTTCGCGGCGATCGCGCTGCAGGATCACGCGACGCTATCCGCCTGGACGAAGTTCACCGGCCGCATCGGACCGCTCGACGGGAAGCTCGATCTCACTTTGTTCGGAGCCGCGTCCGGCGTCGTCTTCGCGCTCGCCGCTCAAATCGGCGAGCAGGTGGATTTTCTGCGCTTCCTGCCCGGGACCGCGACGGTCGGAAAAGCGAGGTGGTGGGCGTCGCTCATCGCCGCCGGCCCCGGCTGGATCATCGTCGGCGCGGCCAAAATGCTGGCGGGATCGTTTCTGGCCTATCTCGCCTTCAAGCACGGCGTCCCGCCGCAGAGCGCCGGCGATCCGACGCAAATGTATGTCGTCGCCTTCGGCTATGTGGTGCGAGACGAGACGATCGGCCTCGGACTCGCCACCACTTTCGTCATCGTCTCGCAGCTGAAGATCAATGTGACCAACGCCTATGCGGGATCGATCGCCTGGTCGAACTTCTTCTCGCGGCTGACGCACAGCCATCCCGGCCGCGTCGTGTGGCTCGTGTTCAACATCGTCATTGCGGTCGTTTTGATCGAGCTCGGCGTCTATCGTGCGCTCGAGGGCATTCTCGGCTTCTACTCGCATGTGGCGGTCGCATGGATCGGCGCGCTCTTCGCCGATCTCGCGATCAACAAGCCTCTCGGCCTCAGCCCGAAGGGAATAGAGTTCAAGCGCGCCTATCTCTATGAGATCAATCCGGTCGGCTGTGGCGCGACGCTTTTCGCCGGCGTTTTGTCGATCGCCGCGCATGCCGGGGCGCTGGGCGAAACGGCGCGGGCCATGTCCTGCTATCTCGCTCTCGCCGCGGCGCTGATCGCCGCGCCTCTTATCGCCTATGCGACGAAAGGCCGATTCTACATCGCCCGGCGTGAGCGGACGCCGGCCTCGGCCGAAGCGCAAAAATGCTGCATCTGCGAGCATGAGTTCGAGCCACAGGACATGGCGAGCTGTCCGGCCTATGCCGGCCCGATCTGCTCGCTATGCTGCACGCTCGACGCCCGCTGCGGCGACGCCTGCAAGCCGGACACGCGGCTCGCGGACCAGCTGCGACGCTCTCTTTCGCGCGTGCTGTCCGAGCGTGCGGCGATGATGCTCGGCTCGAATGTCGGGCGTTACCTCGTGATTTTCGCCCTCATCATTTGCCTGCTGGGCGGCGCGCTTTGGCTCGTCTATTGGCAGGCGGTTCTGGACGCGCGCATCGCGCCCGCGCTCATCGGTCCGCCTCTGCTCAAGGCGTTCGTGATCTTGAGCTTGATCTCGGGAATCATCTCCTGGTTTTTCGTGCTGGCGCAGGAGAGCCGGCTGGTGGCGCAAGAGGAAACGCAGCGTCAGACGACGCTGCTGATGCAGGAGATAGAGGCGCACAAGAACACGGATCGCGCATTGCAGAAGGCGAAGGAGGCGGCGGAGGCCGCCAATATCGCCAAGAGCCGCTATGTGGTCGGCTTGAGCCACGAGTTCCGCACGCCGCTCAATTCCATTCTCGGCTATGTTCAGCTGCTCGAGCGACGGCCGCATTCGGCTCCCTCCGATCCGAACGCTCTGCGCACGATTCGTCGTTCGGCGGAGCATCTGGCGGGTCTGGTGGACGGGCTGCTCGACATCGCCAAGATCGAGGCCGGCCGCATGGAGGTGCATCGCGATCATGTGCGTCTGCCGGCCGTGCTGCGGCAGGTCGTCGACATGTTTCGGCTGCAGGCGGAGGCCAAGGGCGTGGCGTTTCGCTATGAGGTTCGCGGCTCATTGCCGAAATGGGTGCGGATCGACGAGAAGCGGCTTCGGCAGATCCTGCTCAATCTCCTGTCGAACGCCGTGAAATTCACCGAGGTCGGCGAAGTGCGATTCACGATCGTCTATGATCGCGACATGGCGACCTTCGAGGTCGAGGACACCGGTCCCGGAATTCCAGCGGATCAGCACCAGCGAATATTTCGTCCGTTCGAGAGACTCGAATCCGTTGGACGTAAATGGGCGCCGGGAACCGGACTCGGCCTCACCATCACCAAGCTCATGACGGAGGTGCTCGGCGGCGACATCTCTTTGCGCAGCAGCGTCGGCCATGGCAGCCTGTTCTCGGTCAAATTCTATCTTCCGCAATCGGCGCCGCCGATCGTTCCATCACGGCCGGATTATTCGCAGATCAGCGGCTATGACGGCGCGCGCGTCACCGTGGTCGTCGCGGATGACGAGGCGAGTCATCGGGAACTGGTCACGCGTCTGCTCGCCCCGCTCGGCTTCGTCGTTTTTGCCGCACGGGATGGAACGGCCTGTCTCGAGCTGGTCGAGCGCGTCGCTCCGCAGCTCGTATTGCTCGACATCAACATGCCCGGGCCGTCCGGCTGGGAGGTCGCGCAGACGGTGAGGCGTCGCAAAGGTCGGGATGTCGCGATCGTCATGCTTTCGGCGGACGCCGAGAAGGAGCTCGATGTCGACATCGATCGATGCGCATGCGAAGGCTATCTCGTGAAGCCGTTCAAGCTCGGCGATCTGCTCGATCTCATCGCCGCGACTTGCGATCTCGTCTGGCGGTTCGGCGCGCCGATATCCGGCGCGGAAGGCCGCGGCTCCGGGGCGAGAGGGCGGCTGCCGGTCGATGATCTCGTCGCGCTCGCCGAGATCGGCCATGCGCGCGGAGTGACGGCGCTGCTGAAGAAATATCGAGCCGAGTTTCCAGAGGAAGACTCGTTCGTCGAGACGCTGAGCCGGCTGGCGATCGAGATGAAATTCGACGAGCTCGTGACCGTCGCGCGGAGGTCGCAGATCCGCTCCGATCAGCGAGATCAGATGGAAGCGAAAGATGAAGTCTAGTGTGATCCTCATCGTCGACGACGATTCCGGCGCGCTCGCCTTCCTTTCGACCGCGATAGAGGATCGCGGCGCGACGGCGCTGGTCGCACGAAGCGGCGATTCGGCTCTCGCGATTTTGGAGCGCTTGACGCCCGACATTATTCTGCTCGACGCCGTGATGCCGGGGCTGGATGGATTCGAAGTCTGCCGCCGACTCAAGCGGGACGACCGTCTCGCCGGCGTGCCCGTCATCTTCATGACCGGGCTCAGCGATACGGATCACGTCGTGCAAGGCTTTACGGTCGGCGGCGTCGATTATGTGACCAAGCCGATCGTCGTCGAGCAATTGCTGGTGCGGCTGAGCGCGCATATGGCGACGTCCCGGATGGCTCTGCGCGCCAGGTCGGCGCTCGACGCCTCCGGCCGTCATCTTTTGGCGACCGACCGGCGCGGCTCGGTCATTTGGAGCACGCCGAAAGCGCGCTCGCTGCTCGATCTCGACATAGAAGACGAAGACGTCACGGCCTCTCGTCGAGCCGCGCAATTGCGCGCGCTAATGCCCGATCAGCGCACGAATGTGCAGAAGGAGGCGATCATCACCACCCGGGCCGGGGTCAGAATCCGCATTCTCTATCTCGGCCTCGTCAGCGGGGACGAGCTGCTGTTCTGCGTGACGGAAGCCGATGAGAGCGGCGCGGAAAGCGCGCTGTCGCGCGCTCTGTCGGTCACGCCGCGCGAATCCGAAGTATTGCTCTGGCTGTCGCGTGGAAAATCGAATGCGGATATCGCCGCGATTTTGGGACTGAGCCCGAGAACCGTCGACAAGCACCTCGAGCAAATCTACAAAAAAATGGGCGTCGAGAACAGAACGGCGGCCGTTCGCATGGCGATTCAGATTATCGAACGCCTTTGAGAAGCGTCATCATGTGGAGCGCGGCTCCGCGAGCGCGAGGCAATAGGCTCGCCATCCGCCATGGACCGTGATGTCGGCCGCGCCGTTCAGAGCGGCCGGCTCGACGAGAAATCCCTTCGGCGCAGATCCGTCCGCGAGACGAACCGTTCCGATGCAGAGCGGCGGCGGAACGGATGCGACAAATCGGCCGAACGCGGCGACGTCCAGCGTCCAGACCTCGATCTCCACTGCGCCCGAGCCCGTCTCGTCTCGGATGAGACCCGGCTTCGGCGGGGTCTGCCCCGCCAGCGCATAGAGCCGATAGCCGGGCGCGGTGCGCGCCGCGCGTGAGAATCTCGCGCCGAGCGTCGTCAATTCGCCATTGAGCGGCATGCCGGAGAGATGCGCGCCGACGACGACGATCTCGATGCGCTCGCCATCGTCGGGCGGCGGCGCGGCGCGCGGCCGCCTTCGCCAGCCGGTCGCGCCGAGCCCATTGTCTGCGTGCAAATCGCGCGCGAGCGACGCGACGAGCGCATCGCGATTGGCCGGCGCCAATAAGGTGACGCTCGCCGGTCGGCCGTCGGCGAGCGCGCCGACGGGAACGGCGACGCCGCAGAGATCGAGCAAATTCACGAAATTCGTATAGGTTCCGAGCCGCGTGTTGGCGTCGATCGGCTCCGCCGCGATTTCCGCGAGCGTGTAATGGGTCGGCGCCGTGGGGACGCAGAGGAGATCGACCGACGCCAGCAGCGGCTCGATGCGCGCCTGCAGCGCCCGCAGCGCATAGACGCTCTCGAAAGCGTCGACCGCCGACAATCGTGTCGCGCCGCAGATGATGGCGCGGGTGACGGGATGCAGCGCCGCCTCATTGGTCTCGATGAACTCGCGGATCGCGGCGTAGCGCTCGGCGACGAAGGCGCCTCGATAGAGCAGATCGGCGACGGCGTGGAAATCTTCGAAAGGCAGAGCGACGATCTGGCATCCGAGCTGAACGAGCCGCCCGAGCGCGGCTTCATAGCCCGCTTCCATCAGCGCGTCGCCGAAGAAGCGGAGCTCCGCTGGGACGCCGACGCGCAGCCTGGGCGGCCGCGCGCAGAGCGGGGCTTTCGGGACTCTCTTGGAAAACGGATCGCTGACGTCATGCGTCGCCGTGATCTCGAAAACGCGATAGGCGTCCTCGACGGTGAGAGCGAAGATCGAGACGCAATCGAGTGACCGGCAGGCCGGCGTGACTCCCGAGGTCGACAGCGCGCCCAGGGTCGGCTTCAAGCCGACGATATTGTTCAATCCCGCAGGTATGCGCCCCGAGCCCGCAGTATCCGTTCCGAGGGCGAAGGCGACAATGCCTCGCGCGACGACGACGGCCGAGCCCGAAGACGAGCCGCCCGGCGCGAGCCTCGGATCGATCGCATTGCGCGGAACGGGATAGGGCGTTCGGACGCCGACGAGGCCCGTCGCGAACTGATCCATGTTCGTCTTGCCGATGCAGAGCGCTCCCGCGCGCTTCAACAGCGCGACGACGGTCGCGTCTACCTGCGGGACATGAGAAAAGGCCGGGCAGGCGGCGGTCGTCGGCATTCCGGCGACGTCGATATTGTCCTTGACGGCGAAAGGAACGCCCCACAGCGGGACGGCGGGGTCGAAGGCGCCGAGCGCGGCCGCCTCGCGCAGCAGCGCCTCCTTCGGCGCGAGATGAATGAAAATGCCCGGATCGGCCGCCGCCTCGAGCCGGTCATAGACGGTCTCGACGACGGCGAGAGGCGAGAGGCCGCGCGCATAAGCGTCGAGAAGGCTTTCGATGTCGAATTGCAGCATCATTGCTCCGAGTCGAGAATCTCGACAGGCTTCGTCCATTGGATCAGCACGACGCAGCCGTCCTTCGACCAGACCGAATGCGCGCTGCCGGGGATGTTCAGCGCCACGGCGCCGGCGCGCAGCTCGCCGGTCTCGTCGCTTTGCGCGCCGTCGAGAACGACGATGGTCTCGAGGCCCGAATGCCTATGTCTGGGGACGCTCGCGCCCGGCGCGTAGCGGAGCACGGCGAGCGAAGGGTCGTTCGGCGTCTCGCCGCGTTCGAGCCAACAAATGTCGACGCCATCACGAAAAGGCGAGAAGGCGAGCGCTCGCCAGCCGCCGGCGAGGAGATCGGCGTAGCATCGATCAGCCATCGCGCAACCCCGCGAGAATTTGCTCTGTCGTCGCTGTCCATCCGATGATTGCGCCCTGGGCGCGGATCATCTCCAGCGTCGCGGTCTCGAATTGTGGAAAATAGCTCGCGGTCGCATCTTCGGCGAGGAGGCATTCATAGCCGCGGTCATTGGCCTCGCGCATCGTGGTCTGCACGCAGACTTCCGTGGTGACGCCGGCGAAGACGAGCTGCCGAGCGCCGATCCGCGTCAGCTCCTCTTGCAGCGGCGTCGCGTAAAAGGCGCCCTTGCCCGGCTTTTCGATCACGATCTCGCCGGGGAGAGGGGCGAGCTCTGGCAATATGGCGGCGCCGGGCTCGCCGGAGATCAGCACGCGGCCCATCGGACCCGGATCGCCGATGCGCAGGCGCGGAGCGCCGCGGTCGCGCTTGGCGGGAGGGCAGTCCGACAGATCGGGGCGATGGCACTCCATCGTATGGATGACGGGAAGGCCGCGCGCGCGAAAGCTCAGCAGCAAGCGCAGCACGGTCGGCACAATGGCGCGAAGCCGTGAGACGTCGTTGCCGAGGCTCTCGCCGAAGCCGCCGGGCTCGATGAAGTCGCGTTGCATATCGATGATGACCAGCGCGAGCGCGCTCGGCTCGAGCTCGAAGGCGAACGGCTCCGCCGCGATTTTCGTCATCAGCCTCTCCCCGCCATATGTCGGCCGATCTCATGCGCGTCGGCGGCCGCGATCGGCGTCTCGTAGACGATCGCGCCCTCGGACATGACGAGAATGCGGTCCGAAAGCTCAAGAAGCTCGTCGAGATCTTCGGAAACCAGCAATACGGCGGCGCCGGCGTTGCGGGCTTGCATGATGCGGGCGCGAATTTCCGCCACCGCCGCGAAGTCGAGGCCGAAGCAAGGATTGGCGACGATGAGCAGATCGACGTCGCCGGTCAGCTCGCGCGCGAGGACGGCGCGTTGGACGTTGCCGCCGGAGAGCGTCGCGATCGGCGCATCGATGGAGGCGGCCTTGACCTCGAAGCGATCGACGAGCCGTTCCGCGTCGCGACGGATCGCCCGGCCGTCGAGCCAGCGTTGCGGCCCGCCGTCGCGATCGAGATCGAAAGTTCGGAACGCCAGATTTTCGGCGACGCTCATCAGCGGCGCGCAGGCGTTACGCAGCGGCTCCTCGGGAATGAAGCGCACATTGAGCTCCTTCATTTCGGCGCGCGTCGCGCCATAGCGCGCGCCTTTGACCCTGATCTTGCCGGCTTCCGGCGCGCGCTGGCCTGCGAGGACGTCGAGCAGCTCCCTTTGCCCATTGCCGGCGATTCCGGCGACGCCGACGATTTCGCCGGCGTGAAGCACGAGATCGTCGATCTCGATCGAGTTCCGCCCGGCGGCGCCGCCCGGCGCCCGAAGCGTTCTGATTTCCAGCACGGGCTCCGCCGTTTCGGCGACGGCGGCGCGGGCGTCGAGCGTCGCGATCTTTTGCTCGCCGATCATCATCGCCGCGAGCGCGGAACGGTGGAGGGCGCTTATCGCGCCGCCGCCGGCGCGCCTGCCTTTGCGCAGCACGGTG
The DNA here is from genome assembly GCF_056313885.1 of Methylosinus sp. DMC45. Lineage (NCBI taxonomy): Bacteria > Pseudomonadati > Pseudomonadota > Alphaproteobacteria > Hyphomicrobiales > Methylocystaceae > Methylosinus > Methylosinus sp. DMC45. The sequence goes on along the minus strand of NZ_JBQUZK010000055.1, from coordinate 47,868 downwards.
ACGTCGTCGGCGAAGGCGAAGACTTCGCGGAACTTGTGCGAGATCATCAGCGCGGTGAGCCCGCCGCCGCGCGTCAGCGCGCGCACATGGCCGAGAACTTCTTCCGCCTCGTCGGGCGTCAGCGCGGAGGTCGGCTCGTCGAGGACGAGGAAGCGCCGTCCGAGATAGAGCTGCTTGGCGATTTCGAGCTTTTGCCGCTCTCCCGTGGAAAGCGCGCCCACCGGCCGGTCGAGCGGGACGCGGAAGGGCATGCTCTCCATGAATTGCGCGAGCGCGGCGCGCTCCTTTCGCCAATCGATCACGAAAGGTCCATCGGCGCGCGCGATCACGAGATTCTCCGCCCCGGTCAGCGACGGCGCCAAGGTGAAATGCTGATAGACCATGCCGAGCCCGAGCGTCGCGGCGTCGCGCGGGCCGAGGATCTTCGCCTCGCGTCCGTCGACGAGCATCTGCCCGTCGCTCGGCTTCTGGTAGCCCAGCATGCATTTGACGAGCGTCGACTTGCCCGCGCCATTCTCGCCGAGCAGAGCATGGAAGGAGCCCGCGGCGACGCGCATGGACACGTCGTCGAGGGCGAGAAAGCCGCCGAAGCGCATCGTCATGCCGAGCGCTTCGACCTCGATTGCGCGTCCTGTCGCCGAGCCCCCCATGCGAGCCTCACGGAAGCGCGGCGAGAAGCGCGGCGGAAGTCGCCACCGCGCCGAAAACGCCGCCTTGCATCTTGATCATCTCGACCGCGGCGCGATGATTGCCATAGTCGGTGGCGCCGCAGCAGTCTTCGAGGAGCAGACATTCGAAGCCGCGGTCATTGGCTTCGCGCATGGTCGTGTGGACGCAGACATCGGTGGTGATGCCGGTCAGGATGATGTTTTCTAAGCCGCGCTGCTTCAAGATCAATTCTAGATCGGTCGCGCAGAAGGAGCCTTTGCCCGGCTTGTCGATGATCGGCTCGCCGTCCAGCGGCGCCAGATCCTCGATGATTTCCCAGCCCGGCTCGCCACGCACGAGAATGCGCCCGCACGGGCCGGGATCGCCGATGCCGGCGCCGATCCGGCGCGAGCGCCACCGCTTGTTGGCCGGCAGATCGGCGAGGTCGCGGCGATGCCCTTCGCGCGTATGGATGATATGATAGCCCTTGGCGCGCATGGCGCCGAGCACGGATTTTATGGGCTCGATCGGAGCGCGCACGAGCGAGAGATCATAGCCCATCGCATCGACATAGCCGCCCTTGCCGCAGAAATCGATCTGCATGTCGATGACGATGAGCGTCGTATTGTCGGGACGCAGCGCGCCATTATAGGGCCAGGGATAAGGGTCGGCGGCGATATATCGTTCCGCGGCGGCGCGCTCGTTCATGGCGTCGTCTCCTGTTCATCTCGTGATCGACAATTCGCACGGCGCTCCGGCGAGCGCTCGTCCGGGAGAAGAGGTCGCGATCATGATCGCGAGCGTCAGCGCGTAAGGCGCGGCGTAGAACAGATAATAGCCATGGGTCACGCCGACCGACTGCAACGCCGGGCCGAGCGCCCCGGCGCCGCCGAACAGCAGGGCCGCCGCGAAGCAGCCGAGCGGATTCCAACGCGAGAAGACGACGAGCGCCACGGCCATCAAGCCTTGGCCGGACGAGATGCTCTCGTTCCAGCTGCCGGGGTAATAGAGCGAGAGATAGGCGCCGCCGATCGCCGCGAGGCCGCCGCCCGCCGCTGTCGCGAGCAGGCGCACCCGATCGGGGTCGATTCCCATGGCGCGCGCGGCGTCCGAGCTGTCGCCGACGATTCTGAGAATGAGGCCGGCGCGCGTGTTGCGGAAAGCCCATTGCAGGAAAACGGCGAGCGCCGCGCCGACGACGAACAGCGCGTTCACGTCGAGCGCCGTGCGCAGCTGCGGAATGTCGGACCAAAAGCCCAAGGAAATGGCTGACAAGCGCGGCGCCGAAGGTTGGATGAACGCTTTGCCGAAGAAGAAGGCGAGCCCCGTGCCGAGCAGCATGAGCGCAATGCCGATCGCTATGTCGTTCACGCGCGGAAACTTGCAGATCCAGCCATGCAGCAGGCCCGCGGCGATTCCCGAGACGCCGGCGGCCGCGACGCCGAGCCAGGGCGAATTCGACAGCACGGCTGTCGCGTAGGCCGACATGGCGCCGAAGATCAGAATGCCTTCGAGACCTATGTTGACGCGCCCGGCGCGCTCGGTGATCGTCTCGCCGAGCGAGACGAAGATGAAGGGCGTCGAGACGCGGATCGCGCCGCCGACGATGGCGAGCGGCACGCTCCAATATCCAATGTCGGTCGTCTGCATCGCGTCAGCCTTTCCGCGCCCAGCGCTCGGGCGTAAAAATATGGAATCGCCCGTAGAGCGTCTCGGCGAATAGAACGACGATGAAGACCATGCCTTGCAGGACGAGGATCGTGGCGTCTGGCAGCTCCATGCGGCGCTGTATAAGTCCGCCGGCGGCGCCGACTCCGCCGAGCAGCATGGCCACGGGAATGATGGCGAGCGGATTTTGCCGCGCGAGAAAGGCGACGAGGACGCCCGTGTAGCCATAGCCGGAGGCGAGCGACGCATTGGCGGCGCCGTGGACCGCCGCGACTTCGATCATGCCGCAGAGGCCCGCAGCGGCGCCCGCGAGCGCGCAGAAGGCGACGATCAGCGCGCCGACCGGCAATCCTTGTATGCGCGCGGCGCGGAGATTGCCGCCGGAGATTCGCGCGGCGAAGCCCCAGGAGGTCTTCTCGATCAGGACGGAAGCGAGAAGGCAAAAAGCAATGCCGACGGCCAATCCCCAATGCACGTCGGTCCCCGGAATGGCGCCGATGCGGTCCGCGTCCGGCAGCGGCGCGGTGGACGGCTTGTTGAGCGAAGCAGGATCTCGCAAAGGTCCTTCGACGAGATGATTCATGAGCGCGATAGCGATATAGGCCATCAGCAAGCCGGAGATCGTCTCATTGACGGCGCGATAATGACGGAGGGCGCCGATCGCGCCGATCCAAGCGCCGCCGACCGCCATGCCGGCGAGCGCCATGGCCGTGACGACGAGCGGCGCCGGCGCCGATGAGAGAGCCGAGCCCGTCGCCGCGGCGGCGACGCCGCCGAGCGCGATAGCGCCCTCGCCGCCGATGACGAGAAGCCCGAGCCGCGCCGGAAGAGCGACGCAAAGTCCGGCGAGCAGCAGAGGCGCGGCGCGCGACAGCATGTTCTGGATCGAGAACCAGCTGCCGAAGCCGCCGCGCCATAGCAGCTCGAAAAATTGCGCCGGCGATTTGTCCAGCGCCAAAAGCAGCAGGCTGAACAGCCCGCAGCCCGCGAGCGAGGAGGCGATGACGATGACGAGGGGCTCGGCTCGGCGCGCGATCCAGGCGCGTTGCGCCGTAAAGTCGCGGCGCTCGCCCCGTCTCGTCGGGTCGTCGGCGATCGTCTCGGTCATGTCGTCCGCTCCCTGCGCGCCAGAGGCCATGTCAGGAGGTCGCTCCGATGACGCCTTCGACGAGGTAATTCATGCTCTCGAGCTCGACGGCGGTCTCGACATATTTCTCGCCCGCGGGCACGACCAGCGAGCCCTTGTTATCCTTCAGCGGACCGGCGATGATCGCGTAGCCGCCCTTGGACATTTCGGCTTTTTTCGCCTCGAATTGCCGTCTCGCCGCGTCCGGCGCCATGGCGCCGAGGGGGCTCGTCTTGACGAAGCCCTCCGCGAGGCCGCCGCGCGTGAAATTCGGCAAAGGCTGGCCAGCCAAAAACTTCTCGACATAGGTTTTATAGACGCTCGCCCAGTTCCATTCGGCGCCGGTCAAATAACGCTCCGGCGCGAGCGGGCGCTGGTCCGCATGATAGCCGCAGACATAGGCGCCGCGTGCAGCCGCCGTCTGAACGACGACCTTGGGGCTGTCGACATGGCAGGTGACGACATCGACGCTCTGATCGAGCAGAGCGTTTGTCGCTTCCGCTTCTTTGACCGCGAGCGACCATTCGCCGGTGAAGATCACCCGGCAGGTGATGTCGGGATCGACGGAGCGCGCGCCGAGCAGAAAGGAATTGATGTTGAGAAGCACCTGCGGAATCGGCTTGGCGGCGACAAAGCCGAGCTTCTTGGTCTTCGTCATATGGCCGGCGACGACGCCATTCAGATATTGGCAGGAGCCGATATAGCCGAAATAGGAGCCGGCGTTTTTCGGATTCTTTTCGGTCCACAGCCCCCCGCAGTGGCGGAACTGCGTCTTGGGATATTTGTTCGCGACCTGCAGCACGAAGGGATTGAAATAGCCGAAGGACGTTGGAAACAGCAGCGACGCGCCCTCGAGATTGATCATCGACTCCATCGTCTTGATGACGTCGATTGTCTCCGGGACTTTCTCTTCCTCTATGACGGTGACGCCACGCAGCTTCTTCACCGCCGCGGCGCCTTCCGCATGCGCCTGATTATATCCATAATCGTCTTTCGGGCCGACATAGATGAAGCCGATCGTCACGGTCGCCGCGACCGCGGGCCGCGCGCCCAGCGCCGAAGCCGCGAGCCCCGTCGCCGCGCCCTGGAGGAGATGCCGCCTGTCGAAAATCATGCGTCGCGTCATGGAGAACTCCCTTCCGCCCCGCGGCGGCTTCGCAATGTGTATGCAATTGATAGTCCATACGTGAAAATCTAATTGTTTCAACTAACATAATAAGTTATAACGGGTTCGCTGCCTTTTCATTCGGCAATTGCATGCAGTTTATGCCGAAGATTTGGTCATCAGCGCACGGAAGCGGCGATGGAGGATCGGCTCGTTGACATCGGAGGAGGAGCAGGCGACGCCGAGAGGCGGCCGACGCAAGCTCGTGCGGACAGGCACGACCGTCGACCAGATGGTGCGCGCCATTTCGGATCGCATCGTCACCGGCGGCATGCATCCGGGCGAAAAGCTGGACGAAGCTTCGTTGGCGGAGCGCTATAAGGTCTCGCGCACGCCGGTGCGCGAGGCGTTGAGCCGGCTCTCGGCCATGGGTCTCGTCGAACGTCGTCCCAATCGCGGCGCCATCGTCGCCGTCGTCTCGCGCGCGCATCTCGCATCCATGTTCGAGAGCATGGCCGAGCTCGAAGCGATCTGCGCTCGTTTCTGCGCCGAGCGCATGACGGAACAAGAGCGGCGCTCTCTGGAGATCGAGCATAGAGCGGCCGCGGAGCTGGTGACGCGAGAGGCGGAAGCCGACTATGAGCTTTTCAATTCCGACTTCCACACGCGTCTCTATCGCGGCGCGCATTCGCCGCATATGTGCGAGCTCGCGTCACAGACGCGCCGCCGGCTGGCGCCGTTTCGCCGCGCGCAATTTCGGCTCGACGGGCGGCTACAAAAATCCTGGCGCGAGCACGACCGCATCGTCCAGTCGATACTCGCGCGCGACGCCGCCGCCGCCGGATCGGCTGCCCGAGATCATTTGACCGTCGTCGGCGAGGCGAGCGTGATTTTTGTCAACGACGACGCGATCGCCACGAACTCTTGATCGTGCCGCCGGCGCCTGCCCTCGTTTCCTCGCGTCGAAGGCGCGAGTGACCGATCTCGTGTTCTTCGGCGCGACATTCGAGTCGAGGTCCTGGTTTCGATCCATATATTTCACGGCGGCCGAGGCGGTCCGCGGTCATGACGGCGCCTTTGCGCCGCGTTGGAAGCGCTTCGCGCGTCGCTTCTGGAGCCAGCGGATCACTCCGGTGACAAAGAGCAGCGGACAGACGAGGCCGGTGACGAAGACGAGAATGCGGCCCGTCCAGCCGAAGGCGCGACCCGAATGCAGCGGCCATTGCCATTGCATGAAGACGTCGCCCGCGGTCCCATGCGTAGGATCGCGAACGCCGAGGATCTCGCCCGAATATTGATCGACCATGACGCAGCGCGTTCCGATGAAGCGGCTGACCTCGGCTATGTCCTTACGACACACTTCGTAGACGCCATTCGCTTCTTTCGGGAAGCCGATGTCCTCGAGCCGTCCTTCGGGATATCGCCGCGCGGCGGCGCCGACCGCCTGCTCGAAGGGGATGCGGGTCCGTCCCTCGGCCGGGCCGGAGACGATCTCGCCGCGCTGCGCCGCGCTGAGCGGAGAGAACAGTGCGACGACCCATTGGAATTGCGTGGAGAGATTCATCGAGACGCCAGAAATCAGCACGGCGATCATCACCGCCGCTGTATAGACGCCGCCGAGCTTGTGGAGATCGTAATTCAGTCTTTCGCTGCTGGCGTTTCGCTTCAGCGTGATGGCCGCGAGCCATTTGCGGGGCGAGGGCCACCAGAGATAGACGCCGGTCGCCACGGAGACGACGAGGAAGAGCGCCGCAACGCCGACGACGACGCCCGGATCGCCAGCGAGGTCATAGAGCAGCAGCGACCAATGCAGCTGGAACAGGAAGCTCATCAGACTATGCTGCGTCGGTCCACTCTTCGACCAGTAGACGCGATCGCCGAGCACTTTGGCCGTATAGGGATCGATGCAGAGACGACGTGTGTCGCCATTCGCGGCGTCGTCGTAATAGACCTTGTAGCAGCCATTCTCATTGCGCGGCATGCGGACGCCGTCGGCTTTCGCGCCGGCCGGCAGCGCCGCGTCCAGCGCCTCGCGTATGCGGCCGAGCGGCGCGAAGGCGGCTTCGCCGCCGGGCGCCGCCGTCGATGTGAACGTCGCCGGGTCGAGGAGCTCGTCGATCTCGCTCCAGAACACCAGCGCGCTGCCGGTGAGGCCGATGAGCGCGAGCATGGCTCCGGCGATGAGGCCGATATAGAGATGGATATCCAGCCAGAGCTTGCGCCGGGCTTTCATTTTCTCGCGTCGACGCGCCGCCTCTCGGGCGCCGCCTTTGTCGGAGGATGTGGCAAAGGAAGAAATCTGCTGGTCCGTCATGGATGCGCTCCCGACGAAAAGGGAAGGGGGCCGCCGCCGCGACGGCCCCGTTCCATCAGAATTTGAAATTCACCGAGCCCATGAAGGTGCGCGGCGCGCCATAATAGGCGAAGCCATAGGAGTCGCTGTTCTCGAAATAGCGCCTGTCGGTGAGGTTCTTGACGTTGAGCTGGAATTTCACCTCGTGTCCGTCCCACACGGTGCGATACGCGCCCATTGTGTCGAATTTCACATAGCCCGGCATTTTCCACGTATTGGCGTCGCTGCCCCAGCGCTCGTCCATCGCATAGACGCCGAAGCCGAATTCGAAGCCCTCGCGCGCGCCGGGCGCCGTGTCCCATTTCGCCCAGATGTTTCCGACATTCGGCGCGACGCTGTTGAAGCGCTTGCCGATATTGCCATTGCCATTGTCATTGACGATTTTCGCGGAGTCGAAAGTATAGCTGGCGATGACGCTGAGATTTTCCGTCACCTGTCCAGAGACGTCGACCTCGACGCCGCGGCTGTTCACCGTGCCGGCCGGCACGCTGAAGCCCGGATTGAAGGGATCGTTCTCGAGCACATTCTTCTTCGTCAAGTCGAAGAGCGTGACGCTGGTCGAGAGCCGTCCGTCGAACCACAGCGCCTTGACGCCAGCCTCCCACTGGACGGCTTCTTCCGGCGGAATGATGCGTCCATCCGCCGTCGAGGAGCTGTTGTTCGCGCCGAAGGAGCGAACATAGGAGCCATAGGCGGAGATCGTGTCGGTCAGCTTCACCAGCACGCCGGCGCGCGGCGAGAGCTTCGGCGAATCGGGATAGGATTTCAGCGGATAGCCGCTGCAGAGCGGAAAGCAGCTCGCGCCATCCGCGCCGTAAGTGCTGGCGTAGCCGAGCGACGCCTTGTCCCAGCGGCCGCCCAGCAGCACTTGCACGCGTCCATCGAGCAGCGAAATCTGGTCCTGCGCATAGACGCCGAAATCCTGCTCGCGCGAGCGCCAGAGCACATTGGTCCGCGCGCTGTCGGCGAGGGCGTGGAGAATGGGCGCGAAATAGCCCGTCGGCCCAGGCGCGAACACGTTGATCGGCGCGACGAAGGGAAGGGAGAAGCCATAATCGCCGACCCAATCGTCCTGATATTTGTACCAATCGACGCCGACGAGAACCTTGTGGTCGAGCGGGCCGGTGACGATCTCGCCCGCGAGGTCCAGATTGGTCGACAATATCTGACGGGTGAGCGGATTATGGGTGAAGGCTCGCGTCAGATTGACGCCGTCGAAGCCGCCGAAATTGCCGAGGCCGGTCTGGTTCTCATTGTCGTCGACATAATGGAAGCGATTGGTGATCCGCCATTTGTCGTCGAACTTGTAGGTCCAATCATACGAATAGAGCGCTCGATTGACGGTGTAGGGGAAGTCCGACCAGATCGACGGATCGCTGATCGAAAAATGCCGCGGCAGATTATAGGGCCGGTCGTTCATGCCCTTGACCACGATCGGTCTTCCATTGCCGTCGAAGAGCAGATTGACGGGAACGGTTCCCGAACCGTCGGGCTGCGTCTGCTTCTTCGCGTAATATTCGAATCCGACGTTGAGCTCGAAATTCTGCGTCGGCCGGAAGGTCAGGAACAGCGCGCCGGCCGCGTTGTCGCGATGGTCGTAATCGGTGAAGGAATCGGCGTGGTCGAAGACGCCGATCACGCGGTAGAGCACCGTCTTCTCCTTGTCGAAGGCCCCGGTGACGTCGGCCGTGGTGCGCGAGAGCCCCCAGCTGCCGAATTGCTCGTTCAGCTCGGCCTTGAACTCTTCCTGCGGACGCTTGGTGACGGTGTTGACGAAGCCGCCCGGCTCGATGCGCCCATAGAGGACGGAGCCCGGCCCCTTCACGATCTCGACGCGATCGGTGAAGGCGATCTCCTCGGCTCCGAGCAGGCCTTCGAGCTGCAGGCCATTGCGCCAGGTGACGCCGTAGCCGCTCTTGAAGCCGCGGATCAGATATTGGTCGTAATAAGTCCCGCCCTGCGCCTGCACGCCGGAGACATTCTTGACCGCCTCCATCGTGTTGAGCGCCTGCTTGTCCTCGATCACCTCATGCGGGACGATCTGCACGGCGACCGGCGTGTCGAGGAGCGGCGTGTCGGTCTTCGTGGCGCCGAAGGAGACCTTGCGCGCATAGCCGGTCTCTTTGGCCGGTCCCGCTGCGCCGCGCGCGGCGTCGGGTTTGGCGCCGGCGCCGGAAATATCGATCGTCGGCAGGGCCTCCTGCGCGACGGCTGCGGAAGAGAGAGCAAAGGCGAGGGCTACGGCGGAAACGCCGTGCGACAGTTTGGAACGAAGCATGGAAATTCTCCTGGAGCCGCGCGAGCGCGCGCCGGCTCGGACCGTGACGAAGGAGCCGCTGGCGCGGCGTTCGGCGGGGGATCAGGAGACGGCGGGAGGCGCTCTGGACGACCAGGAACTGGCCCAGCCCTCCGGCGGCCCGCGCGGCGGCGCGGAGAGCCGCGAGAATGCGGCGAGAGCCAGAATAGGCGGTCGGCTCGGCGCTGCGATGCTCTCGACGACGAAAGGCGGGGTCGAGCCGTCGCAGCTCTCGCCCGGGAGGCAGCAATGTGACCGCGCATGGTCTCGCGCGGGCGCTTTCGGGTCGGCCGGAGCGTCGAGTGCGCAGATCGGCGCGAGGCCGGCCGCTGCCCCGAGACGCGCCGAATGCGTCGGCGCGGCGATCGTGACAAGGCTCTGCAGGATCAGCAGCAGCGCAGCGACGACGGCCGCGGCCGAATGCGCTGCGCCCGAGCTGCGGCGATTTGCGCCTTTTCGTTCGAACACTCCGCCGGTCTCCGCCAAACAGCGCCGGTCCTCTCGTCGAGAGGGTGCCGCCGTCCCGGGTAAGGGGAAAATGTCCCCGCAGAGTTACGTTTTGACGGCCGAGTTCCAAAACCCCGACGACTGTGGCAGAAACATCACAATCGCTACCCCTCTTGCAAAGCCCGGAGTTTCGTTTTTTGAACGCCCGGGCCGCGGAGCCGGCGGCGGCGGGGAGCGGCGCCCATGCGAATATTATTGGTCGAGGACAATGCGGAATTGGCGAGTCGCATCGCGCGGCGTATCCAGCGCGCCGGCTACGCCGTCGATCGGGCGGACACGATCGAGACCGCGCGTTCGACGCTGGACGGCGGCCCCTATGCGGTGACGCTGCTGGACCGACGGCTGCCCGACGGCGACGGCCTGTCGCTCATTTCGCTGGTGCGCGAGAAGCAGCCCGGCGGCCGCATTCTGATGCTGACGGCGCTCGACGCCGTCGACGACCGTATCGAGGGGCTCGACGCCGGCGCGGATGATTATCTGACGAAGCCGTTCAATCTCGACGAGATGATGGCGCGCATTCGCGCGAGCCTGCGCCGTCCGGGCGGGGAGCGCACGCCGGCGGTCGAGATCGGCGCGCTGAGCTTCGATCTGGACACGAGGGCGGTGACGATCGCCGGCAAGCCCGCGCGGCTTCTGCGGCGCGAGCTCGCGCTGCTCGAGGCGCTGGCGCGCCGCGCCGGCCGCGTCGTGCTGCGCGAAGCGCTGATCTCCAGCATCTACGGCCTCGACGAAGAGGTGGAGGAGCATACGCTGACGACTCTCGCCTCCCGCCTGCGCGCGCGTCTGCACGAGCTCGGCGCCGATGTCGATATCCATTCCGCGCGAGGGCTCGGCTACATGATCGTCGAGGCGAAGCCGAAAGGGCCGAGTTGAAAAAAGCTCCCTCGCTCGCCCTGCGCATCGTCGGCTTCCTGATCGTCGCGCAGTTCACGGCCTTCGTGCTCGGCTGGACCGCGACGACGATCCTGGGATTTCTGGGATGGGGCGATTTCGTCGCCTCGCTCGACTCGCTCGCCGTCACACGCGTCACGGACCTCGTGGTGCGTTCGGTCGTTCGCGACGAGGACGGCGTCATGCGGCTCGAGCCCATACCGGAGCTGCGCGCCGAACTGGGCCGCGCTCCAGCGATGCGCTTCGCCGCCTTCAACGCCGCGAAGGGAAAGGCGCTCGCCGGCTCGACGCCCGAATTGGTCGCGGTTCTGGAGAGCGTCGTCGATATGAGCACGACTCATGCGCATTTCGTGCTGCCGGGCGATCCGAAAGGCGAGGAGCTCGGCTTCATGGGGGTGCAGCGAACGCCGTACGGCCGCTTGCACGTCGCCACCTATCGGATGAAGTTTCGCTGGGACGACGTCTTCTACTCGCTTCGCGGCGATCTCTATTGGTTCGGCGCCTATTTCGCCGCCGCCATGCTCGTCTCCGCCGGCACGGCCTGGCTCGCCGTTCGGAAAGGCCTGTCGCCATTGAATGCGGTCGCCGAAAAGGCGGGGCGCATCGATATGGATTCGCTGCATCAGCGCCTGCCGATCGGAGGCGTGCCGGCCGAGATCATGACGCTCGTCGAGTCGATGAACGGCGCCCTGGAGCGGCTGGACGCCGGCGCCGCGCGCATGCGGCGCTACACGGCGAACGCCGCGCATGAGCTGCGCACGCCGCTCGCCATCATGCGCGCGCGGCTCGAGGATACGGAAGAGCCGAGCTTCAAGAGCGATCTGATGCGCGACGCCAGCCAATTGCAGGCGATCGTCGAGCAGCTGCTGGTCTCGGCGCGGATGAACGAGCGCCAGAACTCCACCGATGAGCGCATCGAGCTCGTGGGCGTCATACGTCGTGTCGTCGCCGATTACATGCCGCTCATCGTGGAATGCGGCCGCGAGATCGCCTTCGAGGCGGGCCCGGAGCCGGTCATCGCGCTCGGCAATCAGCGCGCCGTCGAATGCGTCGTCGCCAATCTCATCGACAATGCGCTCCGCGCCGAGCCGGAGGGGGGAGCCGTCGTCGTGAGCGTGGGCGACGATGCGGTGGTCGAAGTCGTCGATCATGGCGCTGGGGTCGCGCCGGCGGATCGCGAGATGATCTTCGAGCCCTTCTGGCGCAAGAGCGAGACGACTCGGGGCACCGGCCTCGGCCTCGCGGTCGCCAAGGAGCTGATGGAGAAAATGCGCGGGCGCAGCGACTTCGCGGAGACGCCCGGCGGCGGCGCGACTTTTCGGTTGTCGTTCCGGCGCGGCTGAGGCTTCGGGAGGCGACGAGCATGACATACGACGAGTACAACGCCTTCTGCGCCGCTCTGCCGGCAACGAGCCATGTCGTCCAGTGGGGCGGATCACATGTCTGGAAGGTGGGAGGAAAAGTGTTTGCGATCGGCGGGTGGGACGAGGGTGAGCCGCGCTTCACCTTCAAGGTCGGCGACATCGCCTATGAGATGCTGAAGGATCAGCCCGGTCTGCGTCCCGCGCCCTATCTCGCGTCGCGCGGCATGAAGTGGATCCAGCATTTCGCCGAGCCCGGCCTCTCCGACGGAACATTGCGCGACTATATTCGTGAGTCGCATGCGATCATCTCGCGAGGCTTCTCTCGGAAAAAGCGCGTCGAGCTCGGACTGGATGTCCTATAGGCCTATCGACCTCCTCTAGCGACGAGCTGAAACTCGGCTTATAATCGCTCTGCCGGCCATAGGGCGAACGACGACGCTCGCCCGCGAGTCGCCGGCCTGATTTGCAGTTTCACAGCGAAGTCGTTTTCTAAAAAAAATGGCAGGTGGCGTCGTGGCGTATGCTTCATTCTCCGGTCCCGCGACGAGAGGGCTCGTCGCCGGCCTCGCCTTCGTTCCCGCCGCATCGGCGCAATCGGTCGATATTCCGCTCCAATTGGAGCAAGCGAAAACCGGCGTCATATTGACGATCGATGTCGGAATCGGCGGCCAGGCGCCGCGGCGATATCTCTTCGACACCGGATCGTCGCTGTTCAATGCGGCCTATTCGGCCGACGCTTTCGGCGCGGTTCCGTCGAGCATGGCCTCGACATTGCCGACCGGCGTCTCCTACAGCTATACGGGCGGCAACACTTTCACTGGCAATCTCGTGAGCGCGCCGTCTCTCACCTTCTATCCGGCCGGGGCGTCACAGGCGGGCGCGGGCGTGACGCTGAACGCGACCACTTCGAGCGGCGCGCAATCGGGCTTTGTCATCAATGCGATCTATTCGCGCAACGGTGTCGCGATCGACAACGTCGTTCCGTTGCAGGGGCTCGGCGCGTTTCAGGGATATTACGGCATCTTCGGCGCCGGGGATTTCGCGCAATTCAGAACGGGAACCGGCGCCAATTCGAGCACGACGGTCGTCGGCAGCGTGCTCGGCCAGGCGGTCGCGCCCGGAACCACGGCAGGATATATCGTCGCGGCGAATGGTCAGGCGCTCTCCTCGCTGAACGCCGGGATCCCCGGGGCGTCCGTGAACGGGCCGCAGGTCGGGCAGAGCGTGACCGCCTGCAGCCCTTGCGTGATGCTGGGCCTGACGCCGGCGCTGCTCGCGCAATTCAGGCCCGTGAATAGGCTCGCCTGGACGTCGCCTCCCGGCAATACGCCGCGGAACTTCCCGAACTCGAACGCTCCGAGCTCCTGGGAATATGGCGTCAACATGAATTACACATTCGTGAACGCCGGCGTCACGACATCGCTGCGGAATGTGCCGACGCTTCTCGACACCGGGACGCTCATCGTCCAGCTCAACAGCAAGAGCCTCGACGGCGCGCAGAGCCTGCCCACGGGGTCGACGCTGACGAGCGTGGGCGGCGCGATCGGCGCCGCCCCGACGACGGACCAGCTCTTCTCCACCGGCCCCTACAGGGTCGCTTTGAATAATGCGAGCAACCTCACGATCAATGGCGTCGGATTTTTCCTGCAGAATTCGGTGCTGTACGATCTCGCCGGCCAAGCGGTCGGCTACACGCCGAATTTCGTCACGGATCAGGCTATTTCGACGACCGCATCCAAGCCGCTCGTCATCGGCTCGGATTCCGTGCCTCTGGGTCTCGCCGGCGTCATCTCTGGACCGGGCGGCGTCACAGTGACCGCCGGCGGCTCCGCCACTCTGAGCGGCGCGAACGCCTATACGGGCGCGACGACGATCGCCGGCGGCGCGCTCGCCCTCGTCGGTCCCGGCTCCATATCGACGTCGAGCGGCGTCTCGGTCTCGGCCGGCGGCCTCTTCGATATTTCGGGAGCGACCGCGCCCGCGAAGATCGCGTCGCTCTCGGGCGATGCGACCGGCGCTGTCGCGCTCGGCGCAAATGCCCTCACTCTCTCCAATGCGAGCGGCTCCTACGCCGGCGCGATCGTCGGCTCGGGCGGAGTGTCGCTGCAGGCGGGCGTCGAGACGCTCTCGGGCGCAAACCGCTATCTCGGCCCCACCTCCGTCGATGGCGGAACGCTGATCGTCGACGGCTCGATCGCCTCGTCGTCTCTCACCACGGTGCGGGCCGGCGCTGCGCTGTCCGGCGTTGGAACCGTCGGCGCATCGGCCGTCGATCGCGGGGGCGTTTTTGCGCCGGGATCGGGCGCGGCGGCGAGCGCGACGACCGTCGCCGGCGATCTCGCCTTCGCCGCGGGCTCGACTTATCTCGTGCGGATCGATCCGACGACGGCCTCGCGCGCCGCGGTCGCCGGCAAGGCGTCGCTGACTGGCGCCGCGGTGGTCGCCTCCTATGCGCCGGGAAGCTACCTCGCCAGAAGCTACACGATTCTGACGGCGGCGAATGGGCTCGGCGGAACCAGCTTCACGGGCCTCGCCTCCCCTAATCTGCCGCCCGGCCTGACACAGAGCCTGAGCTATTCGACGAATGCGGTCTCTCTGAGCCTCAATGCGAACCTCGCCAGCGCAGCCATGCTGCCGAGCGATCAGCGTGGCGTCGCCAGCGGGCTCGACCGCTATTTCAACGCGGGCGGCCTGCTGCCGCCGAATTTCATCAAAGTGTTCGGGTTGGGCGGCGGGGCGCTCGCCCCGCTCTCCGGCGAGGCCGCGACAGGCGCGCAGCAGACGATCTTCCAATCCGGCGGCCGATTCCTGGACACGATGCTCGAGCCCTCCATTCCCGGTCGTGACGGCGGCGACGTCGGCGGAGTCGGCTCTCTCGCGCCGGCGCTCGCTTATGCGGAGAGCGAGCCGCGCATCGCGAATGAGATTTCACACATTGCCGCCGCGTCGACACGGGCCGCGCCGGACGCCGCGCGGCAGTCGAGCATATGGGCCACATCCTTCGGCGGCCGCGGCCATCTCGCCGGCGATGCGGACAGGACCGGCAGCCATGACGTCTCTGCGAATCTGTTCGGCGTCGCGGCGGGCCTCGATTATCGCGTCGATCCGCAGACGACGCTGGGAGTCGCCATGGGCGGCGGCGGCGAGAATTGGGATTTGTCGGAAGGGCTGGGCGGCGGACATGGAGACTTTGTTCATGCCGGCGTCTATGCGTCGACGCGTTTCGATGCGCTGCATGTCTCGGCCGCTTTCGCCTTCTCCGAACATTGGCTCTCGACGCAACGCACATCGGCATTCGGCGATAGGCTCGCCGGCGCCTCGAATGCGCAGAGCTATGGCGGGCGCGTCGAGAGCGGTTATCGCGTCGCGACTTCGCTCGGCGGCGTGACACCTTATGTCGCCGCGCAAGCGCAGAGCCTATCGACGCCGGGCTATACGGAGAGCGACGGCGCCGCCGGCGGCTTCGCTCTGAGCTATCGCGGACGAACCTCGTCCGATACGCGCGGCGAAGCGGGCGCGCGTTTCGATCGGATCGTCGCAGCCCTCGGCGATGCGGTTCTGCTGCTGCGGGCGCGGGCGGCCTATGCGCATGACTGGGTCGGCAATCCGATCCTCGCAGCGTCCTTCGCATTGCTGCCCGGTTCGAGCTTCTCGGTCGAAGGCGCGCGGCCGATCAAAAATGCGTCGCTGGCGACGACAGGACTGGAGCTGCGCCTGCCGCGCGGCGCGGCGCTCTTCGCCAAATTCGACGGCGAATTCGCGCGGCGCTCGCAGAATTATGTCGGCAGCGCGGGACTCCGCTACAATTGGTGAAGCGCGAACGCGCTGCTGCGACGAGAAGGGCGCACAGCGAATGGGATCACGGGTTCGATTGTCCCGAATCGTAAGCGTGCTCGAGGGTCCTTCAGCGATCACGCGCGACATTCTCGATCGGTTCGTAAGTCCAGCGAAGGCTGGCGCGTTCAGCAGGGGATAGACCTGCCGGGGTAAGAGTCGGAAGCCTCGTAGCTCGGATAGCGAGGCGGCGGGGACGTCCAGCTCCATCCGCCGCTCGGCTGATCCATCTCGCGCAGGAAATCGGCGTCGGAGACTTTTCCAGAAGCGCCCGTAGGCTCATCGTCTCGTCGGTCATCGGTGGGCTCCTCGGTTGCGTCGAGATTCGCAAACCGACCCTAACCAGAGAAGCGCCTGCGGCCGCCGCGAGCCGCTCGCTCACGAACTGCGACACTACCGGAGGGTAATCGACCCCCGCCACGATAGTGCCTTCGTTCAATCGGCAGGCCTATCCGCCGGGCCCCTTGCCCAATTGATGGCTGACTCCAGACGGCACGACACGGGCGACGACGAAATGCCTTTTCTTCAAACTTCGGCTCATGACGAAACGGAACGACCATCGCGAAAATTCGGCGCCCGCAAGCACGCGATCCGCCAAGACGATGCGCACGAAAATCATAGTGACACGACGAGCGATGTCGTGTCGTATCGATCGACCCAAATGCGTATATCGATACGGGTATTAACGGATAGATGCGCGATCCGAGGCCGGGCTATTTTAACACCACGCCTGCGGCGTCTCCTCCTCGACGGATCGAGCTCATGCTCACCCGTTGTGCGGTAGCTTGGAAGCGTCTCGCGCCACGAAGGCGTTGGACGACACACGACTGGATGCGACGAAGTCGCTCCGCGGTTCCGAACTGATCGCCGTGGGCTTGCGGCGGCGCCCTTCGTCCCTCGAGACAGCAAGGTGAGTCGATGCGCCCATGGGCGCGTTCGCCCTCACCCTCTGATCCGAAACGGTCGTCGGCCGTGGCATGCACTGCGAGGCTCGACGTCGACGTCGGATGAAATCGAAATGTCGAATGCAGTCTCGAATCGAAGACGGGAGGAGTGATGGATGTGCTGCGCCTCATTGGGCGAACGCGAGCCCTCTTCGACGGCGATATCCGCGCGCACGACGACCATTTGCGTGATCTTGTCGCGGACGGCCGCTTTCTCGTCATCGGCGGCGCGGGGTCGATCGGACAGGCTGTGACGCGCGAGCTGTTCAGACGAAACGCCCGAGTGCTCCATGTTGTCGACATCAGCGAAAACAATATGGTCGAGCTCGTGCGCGATCTCCGCAGCACGTTCGGCTATATCGACGGAGACTTTCGAACGTTTTCGATCGATTGCGGCGGGCGCGAGTTCGAAGAATTCATGTCCGCCGACGGCGGCTACGACTATGTGCTCAACCTCTCCGCCTTGAAGCATGTTCGGAGTGAGAGGGATCCATATACGTTGATGCGTTTGATCGACGTGAATATCCGTCATGCGGTAAAGACCGTGGGTATGGCTCGCGAACGTGGAGCGAAGCGCTACTTTTGCGTCTCCACCGACAAGGCCGCCAACCCGGCCAATATGATGGGTGCGAGCAAGCGCATAATGGAAATGTATATGATGCGAGAGAGTCGCACTCTCCCGATTTCTATGGCGCGGTTCGCCAATGTCGCATTCTCTGACGGCTCGCTACTGCACGGGTTCAATCAGCGCTTCGCCAAGCAGCAGCCGATTTCAGCGCCGAAGGACGTGCAACGGTATTTCATCACGCCACGAGAGTCGGGAGAGCTCTGCTTGCTGTCGTGCCTGCTCGGCGACAATCGAGACATATTTTTCCCGAGGGAATGCAGCGATCTGAAGCTAACGACATTTTCGGACATCGCCATACGCTATGTCGGCGCGATGGGCTTCGAGCCGCACGTCTGCGAAAGCGAACACGAAGCGAGAGAGCGTGCGGCGGCGCTCATCGCGACCAAGCGCTGGCCGTGCTATTTCTTCTCCAGCAATACGACGGGGGAGAAGGAGGTCGAGGAATTCTATACCGAGAGTGAAACGCTCGACCTCAACCGGTTCGAAAGCGTCGGGGTGATCAAGAATTGCGACACGGAGGATTACGTGCCGCTAGACGAGTTCTGGTCACGGATCGAGACAATGCGACAATCGGGGGCTTGGGACAAGAAGGCGATTGTCGCATTGTTCGAGTCGCTTGTTCCAGAATTTGGCCATCTTGAGACCGGTAGATATCTCGAATCACGAATGTAGGCGTCGAGCGCCTCCTCGATCGACGATCTAACGGCGAAAGAAGCTCGCGCTTCGCGCCTCGTCAATCGCGGGGAGCCGCTTATGCTTCTGACTCGTCGCCCGAGCGATGTGAGCGTGGCGCTCGAACGATCATGTCGCCGAATTCTCGAACTGGCGGCGGAAGACGACCTTCGAGCCAATCGGAGAAGACGATGAGCTATGCCGATCTGCGATTTGATCTGAGCGTGTTGCGCGACAAGCGGAACGAGCTCGAGAAGAACGGATTTCTGCTTATCGAGGACGCCTTGCCTCGCGACTATTGCGAAGACATTGTTTCGTTCATAGACCGTCATCTCGATGAAGCCGGAGGCGAATGCGAGCTCGGGCAGCTCGGGTCCATGCAACGAATTTATGCGGCCGAAAAATACGCGGATATCGTCGAGGATTTCAAATCCAAGTGCGCTCAAATTCTGAGTTCGATCTTTTCCGAGCGCCTCGCTGTGAAATGGATTTTGGCGATGCGTGATCGGACGATCGCTTTGGATGATGACGCCACCAGGGAAAAGTTCGTCAAGGGACGCTGGCATTACGATTCGTGGAGCGATCAATACAAAATATTCTTGTTTCTACGGGATATCGGTCCCGAGAACGGGCCGTTCGAGTTTATTCCAGGAACGAATGGTCGGTTCAAGAAGCGACTGGCGTTGACCAGGCCTTGGTGGCTGTTCAATCCGTTTACTCACTTTCTTTCCAGGAAGCGTCCCTATCAGAGCATCTCGGACGAAAGAATTCAGACGATCATCGATAGCGGACTCCCTACGAGGCCCGTGCTCGCCGAGCAGGGCTCGATCCTGATCGTCAATCCGTCCGCTCTGCTCCACCGCGCAGCTCCCCTCTGGGAGGGGCGTCGCTATCTGGCGGTAGCGTATTTCTAGAGATTTCCGAGCGACGATGTCGTCAAGGTCAGGACCCGATATGTTGAACGGTAAGAATATCTTGATCACCGGCGGAACCGGTTCGTTCGGGAGGGAGTGCGCTCGGACGATCCTGACGAAGCATCCGTACGTCAAAAGACTCGTGATTTTCTCTCGCGATGAGCTCAAGCAATTCGAGATGGCGCAGGAGCTCTCTTTGAGCGAATTTCCCGCCATTCGATATTTCATCGGCGATATTCGTGATCTCCGTCGTTTGACGCGCGCGCTCGAAGGCGTCGACGTGGTCATTCATGCGGCTGCATTGAAGCAGGTGCCGGCGGCGGAGTACAATCCGTTCGAGTGCATCAAAACGAACATTCTAGGGGCACAGAATCTCATCGAGGCGTGTCTCGACTGCGATGTCACCAGAGTCGTCGCTTTGTCGACAGACAAGGCGGCCGCGCCGATCAATCTCTACGGAGCGACGAAGCTGTGCTCAGACAAGCTGTTTACAGCGGCGAACAACATCAAAGGCAAGCGCAACGTTCGCTTTTCCGTCGTGCGCTACGGAAACGTCATGGGTTCACGAGGCTCGGTGATTCCGTTCTTCATGGAGCGCCGCAAGTCCGGGGTGCTTCCTATCACTGATCCGCGGATGACTCGCTTCAACATCAGCCTTCAAAGCGGCGTCGAAATGGTGCTGTGGGCTCTGGAGCATGCTCGAGGGGGAGAGATTTTCGTTCCGAAGATACCGAGCTATCGGATCACCGACCTGGCCGAGGCGATCGGGCCGGATTGTGAACATCCGGTGGTCGGAGTCCGTCCGGGCGAGAAGATTCATGAGGAGATGATAACGGTGAGCGATAGCTTCAATACAGTGGATCTCGGCCCATATTACGCCATTCTCTCTTCGGCGGGCGAGGTGTCTGTGGAGAGGTACGCGAGAGAAGAGGGCGGCAGTCCGACACCAGCCGGCTTCGCATACAACAGCGGGACGAACAAGGATTTCTTGTCGGTAGAGCAGTTGCGTCGCTTGATGCGCGAGAAGCTGCATCTCGAGGTTTGAGGACGTGATTCCTTATGGACGCCAGTCTGTCTCGGAGAAGGATATTCAGGCCGTTGTCGATGTCCTGCGTTCGGACTTCTTGACGCAGGGGCCGAGGGTTCCCGCATTCGAGCGAGCCGTCGCCGCGCATGTCGGCGCAAAGCATGCCGTGGCCGTCAACAGTGCGACTTCGGCGCTGCATCTCGCGTGCTTGGTCCTCGGTCTCGGCGCAGGCGACGCTCTGTGGACCAGCCCGAACAGTTTCGTCGCATCGTCCAATTGCGGGCTCTACTGCGGTGCGCGCGTGGACTTCGTGGATATCGATCCGCGAACCTATAATATGTGCCCTCGGGATCTGCGACGGAAATTGGAGACGGCGCGGTCAGCCGGTCGCCTGCCGAAGATCGTGGTGCCTGTTCATTTTTCTGGGCAGTCGTGCGACATGGACGCGATCGGCGAACTGGCGAGAGAGTTCGGCTTTCGGGTGATCGAAGACGCATCCCACGCCATTGGCGGTTCGTGGCGAGGCAGTCCCGTGGGATCTTGCGCGCACAGCGATATCGCCGTTTTCAGTTTCCATCCGGTGAAGATCATCACATCGGGCGAGGGCGGCATGATCGTCACGAACGACGCCGCGCTCGCGTCCCGGGCCATCGAGCTGCGTAGTCATGGCGTGACGCGCGATCCCGATCGCATGGTTCGTCCAGGTGGTGGGGCTTGGCGCTACGAGCAGATCGGGCTGGGTTTCAACTATCGCATGACCGAGATGCAGGCGGCGCTGGGGCTATCGCAGCTCGAGGAACTGGTTCGCTTTGTCGTCGCTCGGCATGCTCTCGCGACCCGCTATGACGAGGCTCTGAGAGGCCTGCCTCTGGTGTTGCCATGGCGCCACCCCGATAGCTATTCGGCGCTTCATCTCTATGTGGTCCAGATCGAGGATCACGCTCCGATCGGACGAATGGAGCTGTTCGAGCGCTTGCGGGAGGAGGGGATTGGGGTGAACGTGCATTACATTCCCATTCACACGCAGCCGTATTATAGCGCCCTCGGCTTCGAAGTCGGCGATTTTCCGCTGGCGGAGCGCTACTATAGCCGGGCGATCAGCCTCCCTCTCTATGCGGATATGAGCGAGGCGGATCAGGATCACGTGATCTCCGTTCTGATCGAAGCTTTGCGTCGATGAGAATCGCCATCATACCCGCTCGCGGCGGCAGCAAGCGAATTCCGCGCAAGAACGTCAAGCCGTTCCATGGCCATCCGATGATCGCATATGCCATCATGGCGGCCCGTCGAAGCGGGGTCTTCGATAAGATGATCGTCTCGACGGACGACGCCGAGATCGCCGCTATCGCGCGTGATTTCGGGGCGGAGACACCCTTTGCGCGTCCCGCAGAGCTGGCGGACGACCACACGCCGACCGTTCCGGTGATCGCTCATGCGATCGGCGTCTGCAAGGAGATGGGGTGGGAAGTCGGCGATGTATGCTGTGTGTATCCCAGCGCGCCCTTCGTCGTGGCCGAGGACATTCGTTCCGGCTGTGAATTGTTGGCGGAGGGATCGTGCGCCTATGTGTTTCCAGTCGCGAGCTTTCCTTCACCGATTCAACGCGCGCTTCGGCGGTTGGAAAATGGAACGGTGACACCGTTCTTTCCAGAAAATTCCAGTGTGCGGACCCAGGATCTCGAACTCGCTTACTTCGACGCCGGCCAGTTTTACTGGGGCCGAGCGTCGGCGTGGGAAGCCGGGCTCGATATTCACAAGAATGGTCGTGCTCTCATTCTACCTGAGTGGCGGGTCGTCGATATCGATACTCACGCAGATTGGGAGCGCGCGGAAATGCTGTATTCCGTCTTGGTGGAGAGGCGCCTTCTTTGAGAGCGATCTTTCGAGCGGACGCTTCTATTGATATCGGATCGGGCCATGTGATGCGGTGTCTCTGTCTGGCCGACCGTCTGGCGGCGGCGGGGGTGGAGACAGTGTTCGTTAGCCGCGACCTGCCAGCCTTCCTGCAGCGGCGATTGGAGGCAGGTGGGCATCGGTCGATCTCTCTGTCGAGTTCATCGTGCACGAGCGAGGTTGCCGATGTCGACGAGACTCTTCGCGGAATCGATACCGCGGATCTGATCATAGTGGATCATTACGGCTTAGGGGCGGCATGGGAGCGCGTGGCGCGGTCATATGCCCGGGTTCTGGCGATCGATGATATAGGCCGTGTCCACGAGTCCGATCTGCTGCTCGATCAGAATTTCTATCTCGAGCCGCAGGCGCGGTATGAGGGACGATTGGCTCCAGGCACAATTTCCTTGCTCGGTCCTCGCTATGCCTTGTTGCGACCGGAATTCGGCGTGGGACGATCGGTTGCGTCTTTCCGTGATAGAGGTGTTGGACGGATATTGGTGTCGCTCGGCGGAGTTGATCGGGACGATGTCACCTCGGTTGCTCTGGAGGCCATTGACCAGGCGAATATTTCCGGCGTGCATGTCGATGTCGTGATCGGCGCGATGCATCCGGCGTCAGCGCGCATTCGGAAATGGTGCTCGACTCGAGCGCGCTCGAATCTTCACGTGCAGGTGAGCAATATCGCGGAATTGATGGTCGCGGCCGATCTGGCGATCGGCGCCGGCGGGCAGAGCGCCTGGGAGCGTTGTTCGGTCGGGTTGCCATCCATAGCGATCTGTGTGGCGAACAACCAACGAGAAGTCGTCCGGGAGGGCGCCCGAGCGGGCTTTCTGCTCGGAGTCGAGTCGATTCCCACCCCCGAGCAATTGGCGGAAGATATTCGTCTATTCGTCCGCCACCCGACGATGCTGGAGGCCATGTCGCGGCGCGGTTACGACATTGTAGACGCGCATGGCGTCGATCGATTGGCGACGATATTGTGTCCGCCGACAGTGATCGTTCGCGCGGCTAGAATGGAAGACGCGAGATCGATCTACGCATGGAGAACGGACGAAACGGTTCGGCGGGCGTCTCGTGACGCTGCTTTGTTTTCCTATGATGAACATTGCGCGTGGATGCGCCGCGTCTTAGCGGATTCTCGTCGTATGCTGCTGATAGGCGAAAGCGAAGGTCGCGCCATTGGCGCGATACGTTTCGATCTACAGGAATCGAAGGCCGAAGTGTCGATATTCGTCGATCCAGAGCAGAAGGGGCGCGGTCTCGGCCTCGCGATCCTTCGAGCTGGAGAGCGGCATCTCGCGCAACGGATACCCGAGGTGGAGCGAATCGAGGCCTGGGTAAACGAGGGCAATGTCGCTTCGGAGGGCTTGTTTCGCCGCGCGGAATACGAAGCTCGGATGCGATTTTTCGAGAAGAGGATTTGAACGTTGCCGGCATTTCGAAACTTCGTGATATCTGGGCGCATGGTCGGACCAGATCATCCGCCGCTCATCGTCGCGGAAATGTCCGGCAACCATAATCAATCGCTCGACCGGGCGCTGGCGTTGGTCGAGGCCGCGGCGAAGGCGGGCGCTCATGCGCTGAAGCTGCAAACATACACCGCCGACACGATGACCTTGGACTGCGACGAGCCGGGGTTCGTGATCGAAGACGCGAATAGCCTCTGGGCCGGGGCGCAGCTCTATCGGCTCTATGACGAGGCGCGGACGCCATGGGAATGGCATGCCCCGCTCTTCGCGCGGGCGCGGGAACTGGGAATGATCCCGTTCAGCACGCCGTTCGACGCCACAGCGGTCGAATTTTTGGAAACCTTGAATTCCGCTTGCTACAAGATCGCATCTTTCGAGAATACCGACATCGCGCTGATCAGACGCGTCGCGGCTACGGGGAAGCCGTTGATCATTTCGACGGGGATGGCGTCTGTCGGCGAGCTGGCGAAGTCGGTTTCCGCCGCCCGGGAAGCGGGTTGCGAGAATCTCGTGCTTCTCAAATGCACGAGCACCTATCCCGCGACGGCGGACAATTCGAACATTTCGACGATTCCACACATGCGGCAATTGTTCGAATGTCAGGTCGGTCTGTCGGATCACACAATGGGAACAGGTGTCAGCGTTGCCAGTGTGGCGTTCGGCGCGACTGTGATCGAAAAGCACTTCACGCTGGCGCGCTCCGATGGCGGAGTCGATAGCGCCTTTTCCTTAGAGCCCGACGAGCTTCATCGGCTCGTGATCGAGACAGAACGCGCGTGGCGAGCGGTCGGCCGGGTTCATTACGGCGCGACAATGGCAGAACGACAATCGCTTCAATTTCGCCGGTCTCTCTATATCACCAAGGATCTCAGAGCCGGGGAGCGCCTGACGCAAGAAAATGTGCGGGCGATACGTCCTGGTTTCGGATTGGCGCCAGAACATCTCGAAGAAGTGCTCGGCGCTGTCTTGGCCACGGATGTCGTGCGCGGCACGCCACTGTCCTGGACGCTTTTGCGAGGATCGCCGACGTGAATTCGGGCGGAGAGCCGTTGCGAGTGCTGATTGTCGGGTGCGGAAACATCGCCGGCGGGTTCGATATGACTCGCTGCGTGGATGCGCCGCCGTTGACCCATGCCGGCGCCTATGCCCGCCATGCCGGTTTTCGGATCGAGGCGTGCGTCGATCCAGACAGGCGCCGTCTCGCCGAGTTCGCCGATTACTGGCGCGTTCCCTTCTCGGCGGCGTCCATGGCCGATTTGCCTGACGAGCGCGGGGCGTTCGACGTCGTTAGCATTTGCTCGCCGACAGCCCTGCACCAGGAGCATATCGAGGCGGCTCTGCGACTCGAGCCACGGCTGATCTTTTGCGAGAAGCCGTTGACGTCGAGCGAAGGGGCGTCGAACCGTTGGATACGAGCGTGCCGTGAGCGATGCGTCACTCTCGTGGTCAATCACACTCGCCGTTGGGATCCCGCTGTCGACGCTTTTGCGACAGAGCTACGTCAAGGCCGTTGGGGAGCGATTCGATCTGTCGTCGGCCACTATAACAAGGGAATAATGAATAATGGCGGGCATCTCGTCGACCTGCTTCTCAGGCTGGTCGGGCCGATGGAACTGATAGCGACAGCGGGCGTTCGCTATGACCATTGGAGTGACGATCCGACGGTCGCCGCTTTGCTCGTCACCGAGAACGGCGGCGCGCCAGTCTATCTCAGCCCCGCCGACGCTCGGGATTACGCGTTTTTCGAGCTGGAGCTGGTTTGCGAGAAGGGTGTCGTGCGTATGGAGTCCGGGGGGATGGCTTGGCGTCTTCGCGAGATCGTGGCGAGCGAGCAGTTCAAAGGTTACACATCGCTGGGCCAGTCGTCGGAGCGCGAGGGTTCGTATCCGAGGGCGATGTCCCGGGCCGTGTCGGACATTTATTTCCATCTCGTCGAGGGACGAGCGATCGGCGGCTCAGGAGAGCAAGCGCTAGAGGCGCAGCGCGTTTGCCAAATCCTTTTGGACGCCGCCACATCGTCCTCCGCCGCAAACGCATGCCGCGAGGTGAGAGGTCATGACGCGTAGAGTTCTAGCGATCCATGGCGGCGCACCGGTGATCGACCGGCCTCTGGCGCGCTTCGAGAGCATTGGTGAGGACGAAGTGGGCGTGGCTTGCGACGTTGTCCGTGGCGGCGTCTTGTCAGCTTACATCGGTGCATCGGGGCCCGGCTTCTTGGGCGGTCTCAATGTCCGACGGTTCGAATCGGAAGCAGCGGGCCATTTCGGAGTCGAGCATGCGATTGCTGTGAACTCTTGGACCTCGGGTCTGATCGCCGCAGTTGGCGCGATCGGCTTGGACCCTGGCGACGAGGTCATCACGACGCCATGGACGATGGCGGCTACCGCCACAGCAATTCTGCACTGGAACGGTATTCCGGTCTTTGCCGACATCGATCCGCAGACGTTCAACATTTGCCCGCGGAACGTCGAAAGGCTGATCACCTCTAGGACGAGAGCGATCATGGCGGTCGACATCTTCGGGCAGTCGGCCAATATGGCGGCGCTTAGGAAGCTGGCGGACAAGTATCAACTGGCACTTCTGAGCGACACCGCGCAAGCTCCCGGCGCCAGAGTGGGAGACTCCTATGCCGGAACGCTCGCGGATATCGGTGGCTTCAGCTTGAATTATCACAAGCATATCCACTGCGGCGAAGGCGGCGTGCTGGTGACGAATGACGACAGGTTGGCGCAGCGCCTCCGTCTCATCCGTAACCACGCGGAAGCGGTGGTCGACACTGACGATCCGCTAGAGCTCGCCAATATGCTGGGGTTCAACTTTCGAATGGGCGAGATCGAAGCCGCGATCGCTTCCATTCAGCTCTCGAAGCTCGCGCGGCGTGTCGAGAGTCGTCAGCGCATCGCACGACAGCTGAACGACGGTCTTGCAGGTCTTCAGGGATTGACGACCCCGACCGTCGCCGAGGGAGCGACGCATGTCTATTACGTCTACGGCGTCACATTGGATGTCGACTGCCTCGGTGTGTCGCGTGAAGCAATCGCCGCCGCGCTGCGCGCGGAAGGCGCGCCGGTCTTCGAAGGCTATCAGAACCTCCATCTGCTGCCCCTCTTCCGCAACAAGATCGCTTACGGCTCGAAGGGGTTCCCTTGGAGTTCGTCCTATTGCTCGAATGATATCCAATATGGTCCGGGCCTATGTCCGGTAGCGGAGGAACTGCATGGAAAGACTTTTTTGGGGCTCAATCTGTGCATGCACGAGTTTCCGACCGAGGACGTCCAACTCGTGATCGAGGCGTTTCGAAAAGTGTGGAACGCGATGGGCGAGGAACTATGCCGGAATGTGGGCGATCGCGTGAATCAAGCGGTGGATTTTTGATCGGGCGCGATTTCGATTTGGGCGCCGAATTTTACATCGCTGATGAGCTCGGCGACAGCGTTCCTGCATATTCCTGAAAATCAGCCAATTTGAAAAGGCGATAGGGCGGCGGTGCTGTTGTTGTCGCGATGACGGCGAGGCGCGGGATCATGTTGCCGAGATCGTATCGTCGGTTGAAGCAATATTCGAATTCGACGAGGCGCCGCGGGACGCCCCAGCCATCGGATGTGATGTCGTCATCCGTGTGCAAACGGACTACGACGCTTCGACGAGGATACTTTGAGCGTTCTGCGCCTCCGCGCGGGGAGGAAAACATATTCGACGTGATCGACCGTGAACTCGCGAGACTCTCTCACGTCTCCCGAACAGGCGCGGAAGCGAGGATGCGGAAACTGCGTTGGCTCATGGAAGGCGCTTCATGAAAACGATCCGTCTCGCGAATCCTGTTCTTCTCCTATATTTATTATATACGTATATAGGGCCGGCTGCGCTGAATTTTCTTACTGGATACGAATCAGAAATATATCTCAATCCGAGCAATGGCGTGTTCAGTTGGCTCTACGCTGTCCTGCTCTTGGGGATCGTTGGAGCCTTCGCTTTTGATTTTGATTTTCTGACCATAGGCCCTCGTTCTCTCCCTCGCGTGCTCCCATCCGCATGGAACCTTCCAGTGCCCACGCTGATCGTATTCTTGTCGATCGTGCTCGGCGTGGGGATCACGGGTGCGGCGCTGGGGCTTGCGAGATGGCGTTACTCGGGAGAGGCGCTCTCTTCGTCGTTGGATCTGACGACCTTGCTGTATGTCCTGGCCCCGAATTTCGTCGAGATGCTGTTGTTCATTCTGATTTTTTTCCGCTACGTCGCGCGGCCGATTTCTATTCGCGTCATTTTGGTGTTGGTGGTCGCATGTTTGTCGCTCACGGCGACGGGCATTGGTCCGATGGTTTCGGTGCTATTGGCTTGCGTCGCGTTTTTGGCGCCCGATACCTTGAGGCGTTGGTTGTTCCGCGTTAGCGACGGAGCGAGCGTTGCCGTCTTCGAAGGTATCACAGTTAGGAAGCTGCTCTTTGCAGCGATCACGGTCGTCCTAGGAGGCGGCGCTTATGTGATCGGCGATGCGATCAAGAGAGACGTAGCTCCTTTGGACGTGATCGCGGAAATGGAGGCGGGGGGAAAAGGCGCGTTCGCCGAGTACCTGATCGGCAGGCTTTCGGTGCATTGGTACTCCCTCGTGGTGGCGGTTCATGAATTCGTCGATGTCGATGTCGGCGGTCAATTCGATCATCTGATGGCGCCGCTTGGCAACGCCTGGTTTCGGTTCTCGGCGTTGACTGGCGGCTGGATGCCGAGCGAGCGTCCCCTCAACGGATCGCTCGGGCGCCTGAACTACAATCTTATCAACCGTTACCCGCTCAGCGAGCGTGAAGGCTCGTCGCCCGGATTGATCGCCAGCTTTCTCATCGCATTTCCGGTTTGGCTCGCGCCGTTTGCGCTGACGACTTATCTGGCGGTCTACAATGGCATACAGAAGCGATTGCGACAGCGAATGGCAGGGCGGCTGAGTTGGGTGGGCGAGTCCGTGCTGCTCGAGTTCACGTCGATTTTCTTCGATTCGCCCGTGGATTTTTTGTTGATTTTCGATCCAATGGTTTTCACCGCCATCGGATGGGTGGCTTTGGGATATGGTTCGAGAGAAGCGGCGCCGGATGCCCGATGCGATGCTGAGGATGTCGAGCGACTTCGCGCCAAGGTAATTTGAAAGCCATTCGGACCTTCGATCGTGTCGCGAAGTCGGACTCGCGATCTGACGCGAATTACCGGGCGGGAAGCCATCGCGCTGAGAGAAGCGCTCGTTTGTGATGGTCGATCTTGGAGTGGCGGCGAGGCCTTTGATTCATGAACATTGCTTTTCCTGCGATCATCTCCAAACTCGAGGCGGAAGGGAGCTATGTTCTGGGGCGCACAGCGGCGCTAGGCTCTAAGCCGGCAATATTGCTGGTCGTCAACCAACTGATCGGCAATTCGACAGCATCGCTCATCGCCGTGGTGCTTGTCGTCGTCAATCTCGCCATGGCGGCTTCTGGATTCAATAGCCATCGTGTTTTCTATAAGCTCTACTTCGGCGAACGAAAGCAGCCAGGTCTAAAACTAAGCTATCGTTCTTATGTAAATGCAGTCGTATGTCAGATAGTCTTAGCCGCAATTCCGATAAGTTTATATATGCGTTGGCAGAACGGCCAGTTTCTTCTGGTGTGCGTCGTCGTAGCCTATTTCGCCTCGGAACGTCTCGCCGATGAATCGCAAAGATTCCTGATTTTCTCTGGCGCGCGCGCGGAATGGGGGCGCAAGATTTTGTTCAAAGCCCTCATTCAGGTGCTCGGAGTGGGGGTCCTCTGCGCAGTGGCGTCAAACGAGCGAGCGGCGACCGGCGCCGTGGCGGCGCTAGCGCTCGGCAATATAATTCCATATGCAGGACACTTCCGGTGGCTGTATTTTCCCAGCCGATGGTCGATGCTGCTCGAAGGTTGGCGAGCGAGCCGCGAACAGACGAATTTCTGGATATTGTCCGCAGTCACTGCGCCGATTGCATACATGGATCGGATCGTGGTGATGATCTATAATCAGTCGGATATGGCGTTGTTCGTGTTGCTGGTGTCATGCCTGTCTATTGTACAAAATGCAGTTGAGTACTTTTTTTATAGCCTACGACGTAGAGACATACTTCAATCTAAATTTAAAATTCAAGAGCTTGTTTTCAGCCGGAATATGTATGCAATTGTCGGTGTGAGCGCCTTCGTCGGCGTCACGCTCTGTTTTATAGTTCTAGATCAATACTCAGGACGGTCGATCGACAAATACGGGCTGATTCCATTCATTCTGATCTGTCAGCTCAGTCTGGCCTTTTGCATGGTCATCAGGGAGATCATTTTCTGGAATCACGACATTTTGCAATTGACCCTATGGGAGGCCGCATTCGTCATTGCAGTGCTCGCTATCCTAACGGGCCTGCGTGTCGTTGGTGCGGATTATATTGCCGCCCTCGGTGTCTTGTCAGCCTTGTTCGTCGGGCGGTTTGCGCTCCTGAGCGCCTTGACGGTTCGCGCGACGCGTTGGTGAGGATCGAATTGTGCGATTGACCGTCGTTGTCCCGTTTCATAAAGAAATCGCGTTGATTGCTCGAGCAGTTAATTCCGTGTTTGCGAATGCAAACGCTGTGGACGACCTGTCGGTCGTAATCTGTAACGATGGACCGTTTCAAGAGGCAGAAATTTATGCGCAGCTCGGGCGGAAGGACGGTGGACGTGTACGTGTCGTCCCGAATGTCGGGTCGAAAGGGCCGGGCGGCGCGCGCAACATCGGGCTCGATATGGCGGATGGAGAACTCGTCGCCTTTCTCGATGCGGACGATTTTTGGCTTCCAGGAAAGCTGGCGGTTCAGGTCGCCGCGGTGCGCGCCGGCGCCACCTTTGTCGCGACCGGCTACACGTTCGACAAGGGGAGGGTGGTCATTCGGCCGCCAGCGTCGCTCTCCGACGGTCAACACGACGTATTTCTTAAGCGGGGCCTGGGGACGTCTACGATTCTGATCACCCGCGAGCTTCTCGGTTCGCACCGCTTCAGGAACATCCGATTTGCTCAAGATATCGATTTTTGGCATCGACTGACCAAGTCTCCTGATTTCCGCTTCCTTTCGATAAGCACTCCATTGGTTGTCTATTCGACCGGAGGATCCACAAAAAACAAGTGGGTTCAATTGAACTATTTGAACAAAGTGCTTTCCCTCAACGAGGTATCCTTCGTTCCGCGGTGCAGGGTTCTGTCCAGCTATGTGATGGCTGGCGTCGCCAACCACTATTTGAGACCTTTCCTCCGCGGTCTGCGGAATCGAGCCTCAGGTTGAAAAGACAATGGAGTTCGCATGATCCACACGAATAATATTCCATCGTACGAGCGGCGATCGCGGTGAACGAGAATACCGGCGTGGCATTGGTCCAAAGGAGCCAGACGGATGCGACGAGCAATTCGTTTGTCCAAACGATTTCTCCGTTACTTGGAGTATTTTTTGACATGGGCGTTCCTCGAAAAGCCTCGAGGTCTGGACTTTTCGATGCGTGCTAAAACGACGAGGATCACGGCGCCGGGGAACCATGGTTACGCATTGACGTCGCGAAATGCGCTGACGAATATTCTACGACGGATTCCGATCTCGCCCGAGGATAAATTTTTGGATATTGGATGCGGGAAAGGCGGCGTTGTATGTTATGCTGCGGATTTCCCGTTCAATAAGGTCGCGGGTGTCGAAGTCGAGTCGTGGCTCGTTGATATTGCTCGGAAAAATGTAAGAAATCTGAATCTAGAGCATCGTGTAGAAATTATACATCAGGATGCGGTGGAATTTGATAGGTATGAAAATTTCAATGTCTTCTTTTTATTTAATCCGTTTGATCTAGATATATATGCTACCGTCTTGGAAATGATATTCAATACGATGGAATCGCGGGAGCGTGAAGAGAGGCCGGTCTGGCTTTTGTGTTACGGGGCTTCCAACATGGAGGCGATAAGCAGTAGCGCTATATTTGATTTGTTCATAGATGAGATATGCCCATATCGTGGAAACCTATTGCGAGTGTGGAAGTCTAAAAACGCATCTGCTCGTTCCGGTTTATGATCGATAGGTCGCCTCATGAATTTCAAGCTCAAGAGCGCTGTTCAGTGGGTCTTGTCCATGACGCCTGGCTCGGTCGAGCTAAATCGCTACATGCAACTCTATGTCACCAAGTCTCTTCCGATCTCGGATACCCAGCTTGCAGCGCGCAGAGCGATCGCGCAAAAGCACCTCTCATCATACATAAGGATCGTCGGACGCCCTCCCGTTGCAGTATTGGACCTAGGGTCTGGATCGGACTTGGCCATCCCAATTCTGATGGCGGCCAGAGGGAGAGCAGTGACGGCCGCGGACATCAAGCCGCTCGCCTCCGAGCGACTGCAAAATGATATATTGCTTCGTGTCGACGCAGGCTCCTTGTCCGAGCTTGGCGTCGAATACATTGTTTACGATCCACCGGACCTTCCCTTTCAGGACAACTCCTTCGATTTGATTACATCGACGTCCGTGCTCGAGCACGTGCCCTCGGGGCAAGTCGAACGATTGGCGTCGGAATTGCACCGAGTTTTGCGCCATGGTGGGGTTTCGACCCATCATATCGCACATAAGGATCACTGGTCCGATTCCGACGCATCATTACATGACCTCAACTATCTGAGATACGACGAACGCAGATGGAGGCGTTTCAACCCGCCACTGCTCCACCAAAATCGTCTCCTCAGCAGTCAATACGTCGAAATATTCGCTCGCTACGGATTTGTGATCGAAAGGCAGACGAGTTTCACAACGCCGCCGCCCTTTCAAATTGCCGAGCAATTTGCGCGCTTCTCCCCAGAGGATTTGAGGACGACGCACACATGGTTGATGCTCACGAAGGGCTGACCGATGTGTGGCGGATGTTGCGGCGTCCGCTGGAGGGCAGAGGCGATCTGGGGCGCCGCGCCAACAAAATTGCAGAGGAATGTGATGGCGGACAACTTCATCTGGCTGCGCGGAGAGATCGTTCGGCAGAGCCAGGCGTTCGTAAATGTTCTGTCTCCCGCGGCGCAGTTCGGATTGAACGTTTTCGAAGGCATCCGTTGCTATTGGAACGCGGAAGAAGGCATGCTCTACGCCTTCAGGCTGCAGGATCACTTGCATCGCCTGTTGCAGTCTTCACGCATAGTGAGTTTCGAATCGCCTTACTCCGTGGCGGAAATCGAACGCAGCTTCAGACATGCGATCGAGGCGAATGACTTTCTCTGCGACACAGCTGTACGACTTACGCTATTTGGCGATGGCGAAGGCTCTTGGAGCTCTTGCGAGCCGATTTCGATGTTTATCGCTCCAATGCCCAGGGCGCGCACCGACCTGCGCAAAATCCCTAAATTCGCAGCATGCGTGTCGTCCTGGGAACGGATCAACGACAATGTGCTTCCCCCGCGCGCAAAGGTCGGCGCAAACTATATAAATGGACGCTTCGCTCATCTGCAGGCGCGTCGGGACGGCTACGATCTTCCGATTTTTCTCGGAGCGGATCGTAAGGTTGCCGAAGGCGCCGGGGCCTGCCTCTTCATGGTCCGGTCAGGCGAGCTGATCACTCCGCCGACTACCTCCTCCGTACTCGACAGCATCACACGTGACACGGTAATCCGCATGGCGCGCGATATCGGAATCGAGGTGCGAGAACGAACGATCGATCGCACGGAGCTCTATCTCGCCGACGAGATCTTTCTCTGTGGAAGCGCGGCCGAAATTTCCCCGATCGTATCTGTCGACCGCTTCGAAGTGGGTCGAGGCGAGCCGGGGCCTCTCACGGTCGATATGCTGCACCGCTACCTCGCAGTGGCTTCGGGCGTGGACGGGCGCTACCCGGACTGGCGAACGGCAGTGAACCGCTCGAAAGCCGGTTCCCGCAGTCAAAACGAGCCGGAGGCGCGCGGCCGATGAAATTGTCCTATGAGCTTTTGGATCGCATAGCGGCAGAGCATGGGTCGACTTTCTATCTTCTGGATTCTTCGCGCTTCCGCCAAAATTTCGAAGCTCTCAGCGCGGCCTTCCGCAGCTACTATCCTAGCACGAGGGTCGCCTACTCCTACAAGACCAACTATGTGCCGAGGTTTTGCCAGATCATCGATCAGTTGGGCGGCTTCGCCGAGGTCGTCTCCAGCATGGAGCTGACTTTAGCTCGACGGATCGGCGTTCCCGATGAGAAAATATTCTTCAACGGCCCCTACAAAGAGCCGGCCTATGTGAAATCCTTGCTCGAAGGTGGTGGAACCGTCAATGTCGATTCCTGGGACGAGTTATGTGCGATCCGTCGAATGACGGACGGAATCCATGGGGCGCCATTCAAGCTCGGTCTACGCTGCAACTTCGACGTCCAGGATGGCGTCCTTTCACGCTTGGGCTTCGATGTGCATGGAGCGGCGTTCACGGAGGCGATTTCGCTCATCGACGCCAATCCGTCGCTCGCGTTGGCGGGTCTTCAGTGTCATTTCGCGACCCGCAGCCTGGCGTGCTGGGAGAACCGAACGAAAGGCATGATCGGCGTCATCGATCGACTCTTTCGCAACCGCGTGGCGAGCTTCGAATTCGTCAGCCTCGGCGGCGGAATGTATGGGCGAATGCCGCCGGAAATGATGGCGCAGTTTCCGGTCCCCATTCCGGAGTTCGACGACTACGCCGTCGCAGCGGCGAAGCCCTTCGCAGAGTTCTTAGGCGGCCTGGGCAAAAACCCGTCTCCGATTCTGATGGTCGAGCCTGGCACCGCTCTGGTCGCGGATGCGATGAGGTTCGTTTGCGCTGTCAATAGTATAAAGGACGTTCGCGGCCAATCCATCGTGACGCTCAGCGGAAGCTCGTACAACATCAATCCGACGCCGAATCGTAAGAACGTGCCGATCACGGTATTCTCCGCCACCGAGGGCGAGCACTTGGTGGAGAGAGCGAATTTTGCGGGCTATACATGTATCGAAGGTGACTATCTCTACAAAGGCTACACTGGACGGCTGTCTGTGGGCGATTATGTGGTGTTCGACGACGTCGGCTCCTACTCCGTTGTGATGAAGCCGCCGTTTATTCTGCCGAATGTCGCGATCCTGGAGCCTGATCCAGACGGCGTTTCATACCGGCTCATAAAGCGACGAGAAACGTACGAAGACGTATTTCAGTCATATGCCTTCGCATGAAGGGCGTGGTGTTCCATTAGCGTCACCGCCCTTAGCCTCTCGAGGCCGAGGAGACGACGCTCGATCGCTCGAGTCAATCAGCCCGAAAAACGTATTACATGTCGATCCGATTGCTCTATATCACCAAAGACCCCCGTGTCGCCCTGATCGCAGAAGCGGCGGGCGTGGATTGGATTTTCGTCGACCTCGAATATCGCGGCAAGAATCTCCGTCAGGTCGGTCGGAATACCGTCATTTCGGCGCACACAATCGAAGACGTCGAGGGGATTCGACAGGTGCTGACGAGATCGAGGTTGCTCGTCCGCGTCAACCCGCTCGGCGAGTGGAGCGAAGGCGAAGTCGACAGCGTGATCGCCGCCGGGGCGGACGCGGTGATGCTGCCGTTTTTCAAGACGAAAGATGAGGTCTGTCGTTTCGTCGGACTCGTCGGCGGTCGCGTCGAGGCTTGGTTGTTGCTCGAAACGGTAGACGCTGTCCGGGACGTAGACAAAATTCTGGAGGCGCCGGGTGTCGACTATGTCCATGTCGGGCTCAACGATTTGCACATCGAGCGCAAGACACGATTCATGTTCGAATTTCTCGTCGACGGCTCCATGGATGCATTGGCGCGCGAGATCCAGGCGACGGGAGTGGCCTTCGGAATTGGCGGCATGGCGCGCATCGGCGAGCTGATTCCGCCTGCCGAGCATATTCTCGCCGAACACTATCGGTTGGGATCCGTCGGCGTAATCCTCGCGCGTAGCTTTTGTTCACCGCCTATAAGCGATCAGAACGCAGAGTTCGCGGGACATTTCGCAGACGGTGTGCGTGCGATACGCGCAATGGAATCGTGGCTCGCCGATCAAGATGCGGCGTTCTTTGAATTCAACCGATTGCAGGTACAGCGCGAGGTTCGAACGGTGCTCGACTCGCTTTCGGAGAGTCCGTGACGCACAAAGTTTCGCAGATCTCAATTCAAACTCGCTTTCTTATCCGAGCGACGGACATCCTGCTTTCCGGCTTGGCGCTGCTATTGCTCGCTCCGCTGTTGGCGCTGATCATGCTGGCGCTGCGGCTTACGGGAGAGGGCGATGTCTTTTTCCGGCAGCGACGCATTGGAAAGGAAGGCCGAGAGTTCGAACTGTTTAAATTTGCGACGATGCTGAAGAACAGCCCGAGCATCGGTGCAGGCGAACTGACATTGGCCGACGACCCCAGGGTTCTCCCGCTCGGTCGTTTCCTACGTCGCGCCAAGCTCAACGAATTGCCGCAACTCCTCAATATTCTGAAGGGTGACTTGAGCATTATCGGACCGCGGCCGCAAACGTCGAGATTTTATAATTCTTATCGACCGGAGGATCGGGTCTATGTGTCCATGGTCCGCCCGGGTCTTTCGGGGGTCGGCTCGGTACTGTTTCGCGACGAGGAGAAGCTCCTCTCCGAAGTGGCCGATCCCATTCGCTTCGACCAGGAGGTCATCATGCCCTATAAGGGGCGGATCGAACGATGGTTCGTTTGTAACCAGTCAGTATCTCTGTATTTCGAACTGATATTCTCGACTTTGCTGGTCGTGCTTTGTCCCCGGAGGGGCTATCATCGAAGATTGCTTATTCGCCTTCCGCCGCCGCCGGAGGCGCTCCGCCGATTTCTCTGAGCTAAAAAATTAAGGCTGCACCGTTGCGAATGCGCTTTCGATCGGGTTCTGTCTCGGTCATCTCTCAGTGAAAATCAACGGCCTGATATCCGTTGACCCATCAACCCAGCGTTTGGTTTCGCCCATGGATCATGGCCCGTTCACGCCGTTTGCACCAGAACTCCTTCGCGTGGCCATCCCCAAAATTTGCTCCGCATCCGATACGGGTATTAACGGATAGATGCGCGATCCGAGGCCGGGCTATTTTAACACCGCGCCTGCGGGGTCTCCTCCTCGACGGATCGAGCCCATGCTCACCCGTTGTGCGGTAGCTTGGAAGCGTTTCGCGCCCGCAGAGAAGAAAATTTTCGACGGCTCGAATGGCCGTCGTGACGCGCCCCCGAAGTTTCATCCAGCAGTGAGTTACGTCCGCGGGTGTGGTGAATTGCGCCCCAAAACTGGGCCAGCCAGAACCAAAGAACAGCAGAGGGCCGCTCGCCTGAACGAGGCGAAATCCTGCGTGGAAAGAGCGAACGGTATGGTGTGCCTGTTTACACGGGTTGTTGGTGTCGGAGTCGAAACCGCAGACATGCTCATGCGACCGAGGAAGTGCAACTGGTGATCGAGGCGTTCGGGAAGGTGTGGTCGCAGCTCGAGGTAATGACGTGAGCCGCGAAGTCGAACGAGCGGTCGCGGCCAAAGGCGCTTTTCCCTTGCGTCTAGAGGGGCCTCGGTTGCTCGTGCGGAGCTTCACGGTCGACGACATTCAGCCGACCTATGTAGCTTGGCTGAACGACCCTGAGGTCGTTCGGTTCAGCAATCAAAGATTTCGTCGGCACGACGAGGAAACCTGCCAAATCTATCTGTCCGGCTTCGAAGGCTCGAGCAACTACTTCCTGGCCATTGTCCTACGAGAAAGTGGACGCATGATCGGCACAATGACGGCGTATTGTAACGAACATCACCAGACCGCCGACATCGGCGTGATGCTGGGCGCACGCGAAGCTTGGGGCAAGGGTTTCGGGCTGGAGGCGTTCTCGCTGGTTCTGAACTGGTTGCTGGCCCGATCGGACATCCGCAAAGTCACGGCCGGCACGCTCGCGCACAACATCGGCATGATTCGGATCATGGAGCGCGCCGGTCTGCGCCTGGAGGCGACCCGCCGGGCGCAGGAACTGCTCGACGGGCAGCCTGCGGATATCGTCTACTATGGCCGATTCAAAGACGCCTGACCTTCCATCTCCGCTCGCCGTGGTGTGCCACGACGCCGGCGCGGCTAATCTGATTTTGCCTTGGATCAAGGACTGGCGTGGAGAACTGCGCGCTTGCATGTTCGGACCTGCCAGCAGGCTGTGGGCGAACTACTTCCAAGAACGGCCTTTGCAGGAAGACATGCCGACTGCTTTGCTCGGCGCCGCCGTGCTGTTGAGCGGCACGGGCTGGGCCAGCGATATCGAGCATCTCGCCCGTATCGAGGCCGCGCGCCTGGGAATCCACAGCATCGGCGTCATCGATCATTGGGCCAACTACGCGGCGCGATTTGAACGGAACGGCTTCCGTCAGTTGCCCAATGAAATATGGGTCGCCGACGTCCATGCGGAAGCGCTTGCGCGGCGAACGTTTCCGCAAACGCGAGTGTTCCGGCGGCCCAATCTCTATGTCAGGGAGCAGCTCTCGCGCATCGGCCCGTCTCCCGGAAAGGAGCGGATCCTTTACGTGCTGGAGCCGGTTCGCAGCGATTGGGGCCAGGGAACGCCCGGCGAATTCCAGGCGCTCGATTACGCCTTGTCGCGCCTCGCCCTGCTCGCCCCCGCTTCCAACTCGATTCTCACCTTGCGGCCCCATCCCGCGGAGTCCGCGGAGAAGTATCAAGTGTATGCGGACCGGCACCCATACATTCGTTTGGACCGTGCGCCGGACTTGTCGGCCGCCATTTCAGATGCCGATATAGTGATCGGCGTTGAATCGTTTGCTCTGACGCTGGCGCTCGGAGCAGGTCGGCGAGTGTTCAGCACGCTGCCGCCTTGGGCGCCGCCGCTGCGCTTACCTCATCAGGGCATAATCCAAATCAGGCATCTGCCCCAGGAATAAAATTCTACGCGTGGGGCGTTTGCCCGCGCGATTGACGAGGAGCAAGTTCTATGCAGACAGCGACCTCCACGCCTTTTGAGAGCCTTCGCTACTGCGTGCGTTGCTGCATGCCTGAAACCCAAGAAGGCGTAAAATTCGACGACCAGGGCATCTGCCAAGCTTGTCAGTCATCTGAACAGAAAATCCATATCAATTGGGTCGAACGCGAAAAGCGCCTTCGGAATTTACTTGAAAACGCGAAGGCGAAGGCCGGGAACAATTACGATTGCATCGTCCCGATCAGCGGCGGCAAGGACAGCGTCTTCCAATTGCACGTGCTGGTCAAAGTTTATGGCATGAAGCCTTTGACCGTCACGTTCAGCCACAACTGGTACAGCGAGACGGGTTGGTACAATCTTCAGAACGCGCTGCAGCAGTTCGACGTCGATCACGTCATGTTCACCCCGAACCGAGGCTTGGTGAACCGGCTCGCTCGTCGGTCGCTGGGAATGATCGGCGACGCCTGCTGGCATTGCCACGCCGGCGTCGGGGCCTTTCCTCTGCAGGCCGCTGTTCGTTTCAATATTCCTTTACTCATCTGGGGCGAGTCCGTCGCGGAATCCTCTGGAAGAGCCTCATATGAAGATCCCGTTCACAAGTTCGATCGCGAGTACTTTACAAAGGTTTCAGCCAAACGATCGCCGAAGGAAATGACCTGCGGCGCCCTTTCCGAACGCGATCTGTATCCTTTCAACGTGCCGTCTCTCGAAGACGTTGAACGGGTGGGCGTCCACGGCATTCACCTTGGCGACTACATATTTTGGGACGAGGAGCGCCAGACCGAATTTATTTGCCAGGAATACGGTTGGAAGGAAACGGAGATGGAGGGTGCCTACAAAGGCTACAAGAGCGCGGAATGCATCATGGCCGGCGTTCACGACTTCACCTGCTATCTCAAGCGCGGTTATGGCCGTGCGACATTCCAGGCGTGCGTCGATGTGCGCAACGGTCTCATGACGCGCGAAGAGGGTTTCAAGATCGCCCAGGCGATCGATTCGGAGCGTCCGGGCGCTTTGGACTATTACTTGAAAATCACAGATCTTTCCGAGAGCGAGTTTTACGAGACGATGCGGCAGCTCAAACATCTCAAGCTGATCGACATTAATCCGCCCGTTCACCCCAAGCAGCGCCAGAACCGGGAAGTGACTGTGCCATTCTTCGAGCAACTGATCGCTAAGCACCGCTACCGTCAAGACCCACGTGAAGAGGCCTAGACGCATGTTCAGGCGGTTTTCGATTTCTGAAATTCATAGCCAGATGGAAACGGGCAGGTTGCATCCCATCGATGTCGCGGAGGAATGTATCTCCCGTGTCGAACGATTCGATCGCTACCGGCCCTGGGTCTGCTTCGATCCCGAGGCGCTCCGACGAGGAGCAGACGCCGTCGAGGAGAGGCTGGCGTCAAAGCAACCCCTACGTAGCTTGGAGGGTATCCCGTTAGGAATAAAGGACGTGTTCAACACGTCGGACTTCCCGACCGAAATGGGCAGCGAGATCTGGCGGGGCTTTACTCCCGGCAACGACGCTCGAGTGGTTTACTACTTGAGGATGGTGGGCGGATTGATCGCCGGAAAGACGGTGACCGCCGAGTTCGCGGTGCATGCTCTCAATGAGACACTCAATCCTCACAATGTCGAACTGACGCCGGGCACGTCGTCCAGCGGCTCGGCGGTAGGGGTCGCCCTCGGCATGGTTCCCGTGGCGTTCGGCACACAGACCGGCGGCTCCATCATCCGTCCGGCGAGTTTCTGCGGGATTTACGGCTTCAAGCCGTCTTTTGGGTTGCTTCCCAGGACTGGGGCCTTGAAAACGACGGACAGTCTCGACACGATCGGATTCTTCGTGTCGCACCCGTCTGATCTTCGGCGCGTGTTGGAAGTCTCCCGGGTGCACGGCCCGAACTTCCCGTTCAGCTATTCCGCGCTCAAAGACG
This sequence comes from Methylosinus sp. DMC45, assembly GCF_056313885.1. Lineage (NCBI taxonomy): Bacteria > Pseudomonadati > Pseudomonadota > Alphaproteobacteria > Hyphomicrobiales > Methylocystaceae > Methylosinus > Methylosinus sp. DMC45. The sequence continues at coordinate 7,700 of NZ_JBQUZK010000055.1, read as the reverse complement.
ACAAAAGGCAAAACAAGCCCAAGGAGCGACCGTGGCGTGTGGCTTTGGTAAAGACGCATACATGGCGGCATGCCCCAGATTACGCCAAAGACGCTCTACTGAGCTTCGCCACGAAGTTGGGCGAGCACGGAGTGCATATGTTCGAACGGGAGCTTCCAGCCGAAATGGAGCAGGCTCATCAGGTTCATTCGGTCATTTACGATAAGTGCCTATCTTACTACTTCAGGGAAGAGTATAAAACTCTGGGCCGTATATCGGAAGTTATGCGGAATATGATCGCCAGAGGTGAGCAAATCACGGGCGGTCAATTTCATGCAGCGCTCGAAATGCAGAATAGACTGATCGCTGAGATGGATCGATTCCTGTCGGATACCGATGCCATTATCTCCTTGTCCACGGCTGGCGCCGCCCCCAAGCGTCACGTGCTCGAGGAGCCCGATCCGGCTCTGATGTGGACGTTGACGCATCTCCCCGCCATCAGCGTTCCCGCCTTCCAGTCGCCACAAGGCGCGCCGTTCGGTCTTCAGATCGCGGCTAGAAAATACAATGATCATCTGCTGCTGAACTTGATCGACGATCTTTGGATGAGCGGCGTGGCGCCGGCCGGTCCGTCTCCTCTGCTGTCGTTCTGGTAAACGACGCGGCCCCGTTCCTCCTACCAGGTGGTTGTGGCGCGCATGCCGGATGGCAAGCTAGACAAGCGAATTGAAAAGATGAGCGCTAAAGTCTATCGCGATTTTTGGAACGCCTATGTGGAAATCCAACGTGGAAAGTCGGTCGACACGAGCGCCCTGGCGGCGACGCTCGTGTCTCTGAAGCCCGCGGCTTACACGTCTGTCTCCGGCAATCTGCTAGCCGTATTTAATTCAGGCCGATTGGCCGACACGGATATCCTTCGCTCCGTGTCGATGCGGCGGCATTTTCTCACGGGAGAAGACGTGTCGGCAAGCCGTTTCATCTTCGCGGACGTTAGGATCGACAGATATGCTGGAAATCGGTTTTCGCTCCGTCGCACGACGTTGATTTGGATCCTGAAACACTTTCCAAGTTTCGTGTCGGGGCTGTTGTCTGGTCGATGCCTCGCTGCCGGATTGATAAGCGTCTATCAAACTATGTTTCGCGTGCATGAGATTACGAAGCTGGAACTGTTCTCATCCAACAGCCGCTCGATTGAGTTATTGCGAATCGCAGCTATTGCAGAAGGCCTACAAATTACTGAATATTTGCACGGAATATGTTCAGATATTTTTTCGAGTTACTATTTATTATTACACAGTATGGCAGCAGATGGACAAGCTAGCTACGTGAATATGGTGCCAAAACTGCCGCAACCGGCCATTATCCGTGATCATCTTCTATGGCACAATTCGTTGGAGGTTTTCTATCAGAATGAGGCGCCGTGGAGCCCGCCCTCTGAAGAAAAAAGAACAGATGTGCTGATCGTCGGGAGCGCGGTCGCGGGTAAAAGCTACTGGGATACTGAACATTTTATCGAAGACAAGGCTTTGATAGAGTTTTGTAAATCTAACAATATTCATGCTGTATATTGTCCGCACCCAGATATTTACTCAGAGGCGTCGAGTCGTATTCCGTACGATATTCAAATAGGACGTTTTCGAGAGCATGTGAACTCCTGCAGGGTGTTGGTAGGCCACTACAGCACGGCCATATTCGTCGCTCATCTTTTTGGAAAGAAGATATTTATGTTCAAGACGGCATTGCGCATTCTGCCAGACTACTTCGTTTCAGAAATGTTCGATTCCGCTAATGTGACTCTCGATAATGCATCTCTTCTCGAATTCTTGGCGACGGAGGCGTCCGACGTCATTGTCGATGGCGACGCCTACCGAGGCCCAGGGATATCACTTCAACATGAATCGAAGACATTTATTTGGAAAAGCCCGGAGGCGATGTGTCGATCTTCACGCGTCGACAGAATTGAACAATCGTAACCGATATGAGTGTATCGCAATCGGCGAGGGAAATCCGACATGACGCCCGCTGAAGCCTCGGTGGTTTGGGTCAACGCTCCCGGCGAACTGGAAATACGGACCGAAGCCTTGAGAGCGCCAGACGACAAGGATTTGCTTTGTCAAACGATTGTTTCCGCAATCTCCCCGGGCACCGAACTCGCTGCGTATAAAGGGCTGCCAGCGCTGCGCTCTGGGCCGAACTATCCGCGCTTGGTCGGTTACTGCAATGTCGCTCGAGTGCTCGAGACGGGAAACCACGTGACCCGCTTCAGAACCGGCGACCGCGTGCTCACATTCACGTCGCATCGCAGCGCCTTTGTTGTCGCGGAAGACGAGGTTCTCTATCGGTTACCCGAATCGGCGTCGGCGGATGACATTGTTTGCGCTTATTTGTTCCACTTGGGCTACAATGCGGTGCTGAGAGGGAATGCGCGGGCCGGAAGTCGTGTCTTGGTCATCGGACTTGGCCCTTTGGGCTTGACTACGGTCGCGATGGCTTCGGTGGCGGGAGCGCAGGTCTACGCTTTGTCCGATCAAGGCGGACCGGCGGCGATCGCCCGAGAATTCGGGGCGGAGGCAGTCTTTGCTCGACATGATCGCGCCGCAATGATCGAGGCGCTCGGGTCAGATCTGGCGGATTTGGTCGTTTCGACCACCAACGGATGGAATGATTGGGAGACGGCGCTAGCGGCGGCTGGAAAAATGGGGATTATCGGCGTCTTGGGATTTCCGGGCCGCGGAGAGCCTGCACCCACCATCAATCCGTTGGCTAGTCAGTACTTTTACATGAAGCAGCTTCGCATCGAAGCTGTTGGCCTATCTCCTGAGCATCCCGACAGTCGAGGCTTCAGTCGGTTCAACGTAAGATCCAATCTGGACTATTTGGCGAGACAAATCGCGAGCGGCCACTTGAGGTCTTCGCTACTTGTGTCGGGCGCCTATGAAGGTTTGGATATCCGTTCGGCATACCGAGACTTGGATTCCCGACGCTCGTCTCCGACCACGTATCTTCTACGATGGAGCGCCGTCTGAAAATGGAGCATTACTTCGACGCCGCGGTTATTGGATGCGGGCGCATGGGCGCCTTTACCAGTGAAACCATGATTGCGCACGGGCCGCCCTGCTGGCTTCCGCTGAGCCATGCGGAAGCCATTTTGTCCCACCCTCGCTTGAAGCTAAAGGCCTTGTGCGACACCAGCCTCGAGGCCCTGAACCGGGCCGGCGAGAAGTTCGGCGTGCAGCGTCGCTACGCTAATCCCAGTGACTTGCTCAAAGCAGAAAAACCCGCTCTGCTTGGCCTCGCCACGCGAACATTCGGGCGGGCGGCTTTGATCCACGAGGCCGTGGATGCGGGAACCAGAGCGATTCACGCGGAAAAACCGCTTTGCAACAGCATGGCTGAACTCGAGAAGTTACGGACGCTGTTTGCATCGAAGGAGCTTTTCGTAACCTGGGGAGCGATCCGGCGGCATCTTGACGTCTACAGACAAGCCTTGGCGCTGGCGAGGTCAGGGCGATACGGAGCCTTGCGGGAGGTGCGGGTCACTTTCGGCTCGGCGCCGCTCTATTGGACTCACTCTCATTCCGTAGATCTATTGCTGTTCGCCGCTTTCGGTCGCCGAGTCGCTGGAGTTCACGCCGTGCTGGACAATGTGGTAAGAGACGGACCTGCCACGTCGGTGACGTCCGATCCTCGGGTGATTTCAGCGAGCGTATATTTCGAAGGAGGCTTGGTCGGTCATATCACCCAGGCGTTGGGTCACGATTTCATCCTTTCCTGCGAGCATGGCGAAATCACAGTTCGCGCCAATGGTGCGGGGCTGGATGTTTATTCGGTTAAAGATGGCGGCGTATATGCGAGCTTCGCGGATTTGGAACTCGAGCCAGTCGAGCGTCCACAGGGGTCGCTCAGTCCCATCCGGCAATTGGTTCACTGCCTGGAAGGAGAAGAGAAAAGTATTCATGAAAATACCCTGCTAAAGCAAGATATAATTGATGCTCAGCTGATCACATTTGCGATGCTGCAGTCTCATATTCAAGAGTCTAAACTTATAAACATAGGCTCTATCGATCCCAACATAATTATCTTCGCGAAAACTGCAGGAAGATGCGCCTAATTTGCCGAGGGGCGGGCTCATGGATGTTGCTAGCTCGCAACATCCATGAGCTGTTCCGAGTTCACCGCCAGGATCGCCGACGAATGTCCTCGAGGCATTCGTCACGAATCAAATGACCGTCAACGAAAACTTCCTCGAGCAGATTTTCCTCGCCCTCGCGGCGCTCTTCCGCGCGAATGGTGCGCGGCGCGCCGTCTCTGAGAACCAGAGCGAGACGGCCCTTTTTCGAAGCTTTGCCGGGATCGCCGATCGGCTGCTTGAACACGTCGACCCACTCTCCGCCGCTGCGGACGGCGCTCGTCTTCATCGCGAATTTCAGCGTGTCGCGATCGAGCTTCTGCAGCAGCGCGCCGCCCATGCCGAAAGCGATATTGTCGGCCGCGAAACCTTTCGCGCGCAGATTGGCGAGGATGGCCGCGATCGAGACTTCGTCGACGCCGTCGCCCTGAATGACGCGGACGCAATCCGGCAGCACGCGAAACCCTTTGGAGTTGGTCGCGGCGCCGAATTTCTCGGCGAGTATCTCGGCGATCTCCACCGGAGTCGTGGTCGGATCGCCGGAGTCGGGCCGCACCACCAGCGTTCCGCCCATTTCGCGAACCTGCGAGGCGAGGCTGCCGCCCCAAATCTCCGCTGTCGCGCGATAGACGTCATAGCTGTCGGAGACGACGGCCAGCGTTTTTCCGGCTCCTCCGAAATTGCGCAGCATATTGGCGTAGGCCTGCGTCTCGCGCTCGCGGCCCCAGGAGGTGATCGTCGAATGCTCGGCGGCCGGGATAGAGAATCCGGCCATGGGCTCGTGATAGACGCGCCGCGCCAAAGCGAGCGCCGCGAGCGTGTCCGTGCCACGAAAATTGACGAGATGCGCGAGGCCGCCGATCGAGGCGCTCTCGCTGCTCGAAGCGCCGCGCGCACCGAAGTCGTGCAGCGCGAAGGCCAGGCGCTCCAACGGAGCGTCCGACGTCTCGCGCCAGGCGGCGTCGATGATCTTCTTCAAATGCCAAGAGCGCGTCGCCACCGTCGTCGGATACCAGACGGCGCGCAAAAGCGCGGTCTCGAGATAGGAGACGATCCAAGGAACGCGCGGGTCCGTGTTGACGATCTGCACGAGCGCATTGCCGGTCGGCAGCACTGTGCCCTCGCGGACCGCCTCGATGCGCACCGGCATATGGCCGCCATGGGCGTTCAGCACATGGTCCCAGCCGGCGCGGTTGAAAGGCTCGCCGTGCGCGAGCAGCATCTCTTCCGCCTCGTCTACATCGGCGCGCGTGATCGGCTGCGTCAGCACATCTTTCAGAAAGATCTGCAAGCCGAAGAACAAGCTCTGCGCAAATTCGCCGCCGCGCGATTCGATATAGCTCGAGACATATTCCGTCCCGGGCGGATATTGCAGAAAATGGCTGGCTTTGTAGCTATCGGCGTCGAGAATTCTGCTGATGCGAGTCATGTCTGGAATCTCCTCCAGCTCGAAACGGGCGCCCGGACTCCCCGGACGCCAAAGTAAAAAATCAGTCGATCAACGCGCCCGTCATCTCGCGGATGATGGCGGCGTGGTCCTCGAAAAACTGGTCGGCGCTCAAACGGCCCAGCTCATGCCAGGACGCGCTCGCCGCATCGTCGTCGCCGCGCACCGAGAACATGGGCTTGCGCGCCGGAAGGTCGAAGAGAAAGGCCTGGGTCACGACGCGGCCGCGCTCGGAGCGGTCGGGATGGTCGAATAGCCGCGTCTTGGTCTCGTCGATGAAGGAGGCTAGCATGGCCGGAGGGATTTCGCCCTTCTGGTCGGAGATTTTGGTCTCCTCCTTCAATTCGCGCACAGCCGCGTCGCGAAAGCTCTCATTGGGATCGACATGGCCGCCGGGCAGGGCGAGCAGCCCGGCGCCGGGACGGCGAGCGCGCTCCACCAGGAGAATATGGCCCGACTGAACGACGACCGCATCGACGCAATTGATGAAGACAGGGTAGGGCGTCTTGCCCCATGCGGCCTTGTAATCGCGATAGAACTCCGTCTCCCCGACCAGCCATTTGAAGGCGTCGGTCAGCATGAAGCGGGCTAGAAACTCGCTGGTCTCCGCAGGACAGAGCGGCGCGTCGGGAATGCGCGGCGCGCGGCGCAAATAATCCTCGCGCAGATCGGTCGAATTGAGCGTGCCATGCTGCGTCCGCACATCGACCGCATCCCAATTGGGAAACATGCGCAGATAATAGGAGGACTTGTCCTTGCTGTGGCCGATGAGGCCGACCGAAGCGCGTTCCGAGCCGCCGTCCTCGGCGATGGCCTCGTCGACGCTGCGCTGGACATGGGCGATCCAGGCGCGGTCATTGTAGAGAAAATCTGGCAGCGGCCGCACGAGAATGCGATCGGGCGCAGCCTCGATCGCGCCGCGGGCGGCCAGGATCGTGTCGTGCCGCTCCTCATAGGTGAAAGGGTTGCGCGGAGACCGCGCCGCATTCGACGAGCCGACCAGCACGATGAGCTTGCGCCCGGCGGCGAGCGCCCGGCGCATGACATGGAGATGGCCATTGTGAAGGGGCTGAAAACGCCCGATGAACACGAGATAATCGTGCTTTTGCGCCGATGCGCTCATATTCAGGTCTCCCCTGAAAGATTTGGGGTCTCGGACTCCCCGAAACATGCTGGACTTAGCGCAAACTAGGGCGGCGGTCAATGGCCTTGTCTCGACTAGCCCCTCGGCTCGATGACGCGCGGCAAAGCGACGGTCCAGTTCTGGAGAATGAATTCCATTGTCGACACATCATGGCCCGCCGTTGTCGGTCGAGCCGTGGTCGACGACGTATGCATCGCGCTATATTCTCCTGAAGACAACCGAGACGCCGATGAAAGCCCCGCACGAGAGCGCCTTCCGCTACGCCACGAACGCCGACCCTTTGCGCGAGGCGTTTCTCCGTCGCTCCATGGATACGATCACGCGGATTGCCGCGCATGCCGATCTGAAAATACTTTCTGAAGCGCTTGCCGCCTCGACCGGTTTCGGAGCCCTCGCGCGCGTGCTGGCGGACACCGCGACCACCGAAGCCGCGCTTGTCGATCTGGACCCGCTGGCCCCGCTCGTGGCGCGGAATGCGGAACATCGCGTCCAGATCCTCGACGCGGCGGGAGGCACGTTTTCCTCGACCGAGGCCGCGCAACAGCTCGGAGTCAGCCGGCAAGCGATCGAAAAGCGCCGTCGCGCCAATACGTTGCTGGCGGTGCGCATAGGCGGCGATTGGCGCTATCCGCGTTGCCAGTTCGACGAAGCCAAGGGGACGGTCGTCGCCGGGCTGCCGAAGCTTCTCGACGTCTTCGCCGAAGCCGGTCCTTGGGTCGCGATGGATTTTTTGTTGACGCCCGACGAAGTTCTCGGAAACGAGACGCCGATGCAGAGGCTACGACGTGAGGGACTGACGCCGGAGCTGGAACGTCTCGCCCGGGTCGAACAAGGCGACGGCTTCGCGTGAGCCCGGTCCGAGGCCCTTCGGGCGTCGCGGCTTTCCCGGCGGCTACTCTTGCCACAGCAGCGCTACCGATCGAGGGCGATGTCACATTAACGGGTGGGTAAGCCAAGTGGGGCGATCTTCAAGCCATGAGACCGTTGCCCGTGAGCTACAA